>NBLI01000072.1 GCA_002084535.1 Candidatus Zhuqueibacterota bacterium 4572_119 | reverse complement strand
TTAAGTTTGTCGATCTATTTTGTTTTTTCCGGTGGACAGATCGCGGTGATCATCACTGATTTTTTGCAGGGCTTGGTGGTGAATATCGTTTTCCTGGTGATCATCATTATGCTCTTTAAAATTTTTACTTTTGATCAAATTTTTGACGCATTGCAAACCGCGCCTGAAAATGCTTCCCTGATCAATCCATTTAAAACCAGCCAGGCAAAAGATTTTAACCTGGGATTTTTTATAATCGGTGTTATCGGCGCTTTTTATTCGACACTTTCCTGGCAGGGAACCCAGGGATATAACAGCTCGGCGAAAACCGCGCATGAAGCAAAAATGGGCGCGGTACTCACCAATTGGCGGGGAATTCCACAAGTGCTTTTTTTATTGATCATTCCCATAATTGCTTATACGGTTTTGCATCATCAAGATTTTTTAGCGCAGGCGGGATTGGTGCAGGGCACGCTCGATGGATTGGATTCGAGCGCGGTGAAAAGCCAATTGACTGTACCACTGGTATTGACTCATTTTCTGCCGCGCGGCTTGATGGGCGCGCTGGCAGCGGTGATGCTTGCCGCGTTCATCAGCACACACGATACTTATCTCCATTCCTGGGCAAGCATCCTCGTTCAGGACGTGCTTTTACCGATTCGGAAGAAACCATTCACAAAAGAGCAGCATTTGAAAGTTTTGCGTTGGGCAATTATCGGAGTGGCAGTTTTTATTTTCATTTTTAGCCTGTATCTGCGACAAACGCAATTCATTATGTTGTTTTGGGCGGTTACCGGTGCCATTTTCGCGGGAGGTTCAGGCGCGGTCATCATTGGTGGTTTATATTGGAAGCGAGGAACAACTACCGCGGCGTGGAGCGCGATGATTACAGGTGCGGTCATTTCTGTGTTCGGATTTGTGGTAAATCAAATGAAGGAAGATTTTTTTATCAACGGGCAGTGGTTTTGGGGAATTGCAATGGTCGCGGCGATGCTTGTTTATGTTCTGGTTTCATTGTTCAGTAAAAAGAAGGTTTTTAATCTGGACAAGTTGCTGAACAGGGGGGAATACGCAATTCAGGGTGAACACAAAGTGGTCGCTCAAAAACCGGCTCGTGGACTAAAATTATTGGGTATGGGCAAAGAATTTTCGCTGGGAGATAAAATTATTTACATTATTACCTATTGCTGGATTTTATTCTGGGCGCTTATTTTTATTGTTGGTACATTTTATTATTTTGCCTATGGTATATCGGACCGGATGTGGATGGAATTGTGGAAAATTTATTTAAAAATAAATATCAGTATCGCTGTGATTGTGGTTGTGTGGTTTGCAATTGGTGGGTTCCGAGATCTGCGCAGAATGCTTTACGATCTAAAAAACATGAAAAGAAATGATGCTGATGATGGATTTGTTCGCAATGCCGAGTGATTTTGGAAATGTGCAAAATTAAGTAGTAATACCTCAGTTACTGGTGGCAGACAGAGATGTCGTACACTTCAACTAAATATTAAATTGTGCCATCAACAATTACAATTTCAAGTGTGCGACATCTTGAATACTCGCATAACTGAGGCGTTACATTAAGTGCAAAATTCATATTGACAAAAAAGGAAAAATTTAGTATATTTGTACCTTTAACTTCAATCACTTTTTCTGAGGGTGATCAATGGCGAATACTTTTAAGCGTTCCCGCAACAAGATTGAATATTCATTAGACCAATATCTTCAGGAAATTGGTGCAGTTAGTCTTCTTACCCCGGATGAAGAAATAGACCTGGCAAAAAGGGTTCGTGAAGGTGACGAAGAAGCTTTGGAAGAAATTACCAAGGCGAACCTGCGTTTTGTTGTTAGCGTTGCTAAACAATATCAGAATCAGGGACTTTCGCTGGGTGACCTTATTAACGAAGGAAATCTTGGGTTAATCAAAGCCGCAAACCGTTTTGATGAAACACGGGGTTTCAAATTCATTTCTTACGCAGTTTGGTGGATCAGGCAATCGATCCTGCAGGCGCTTGCTGAACAGTCCCGGATTGTTAGATTACCGCTCAACAGAGTGGGAACCATGAACAAGATTGGTAAAGCTTTCAGTGAGTTGGAGCAGGAATTTGAAAGAGAGCCGTCACCTGAAGAAATTGCCAATCAGTTGGAAATTAGCGATTTTGAAGTATCGGACACACTGCAAAGATCAGGCAAGCATCTCTCGCTGGATGCTCCTTTTAGCGAAGAAGAAGAAAATCGTCTTCTGGATATAATCGAAAACCAGGAACAACCTTCACCTGATAACACACTGATAAGCGAGTCATTAAAAATAGAATTAAAACAAGCGCTATCCACATTATCTAATAGAGAAGCTGAAGTAGTGAAGCTATATTTTGGTCTAAATTCAGAAACACCGCTCACTCTGGAAGAGATTGGAGAGTATTTTGATTTAACCAGGGAACGGGTTCGTCAGATAAAAGAAAAAGCGCTCCGAAGGCTTCGCCATGCGTCAAGAAGCAAACCGTTGAGAAGCTATCTTGGTTAAAAAACAGATATTATTTTACAATCACAAATTACCTGCCAAACAATAAAAATTCAAGTTGAATGGATTTCACTTACAAACGTCTAAATTTAGTGTGCTTTCCAAGGTTTCAAACAGTATAAGTCATGTAACATTTCCAATGATAATTCGTCTAAATTCTTAGCAATGTCATAAATATTTTCACATTATTATTATTTCGCTTGACTTTTAAATGAATATTTAATAAAATAATTTTATTAAAAACGAAACAGGAGGAAATCTATCATGAAAAAATCTGTAATTAGTACAGCTCTGATATGTTCTATTCTTTTGCTTGTAGCGATTCCGCAGGTACAGGCGCAGGCTCCATCAGCCACCACGTTGAAAGTTGGATATTTTAATCCCAAAGGCGCGAAAGCCGGATTTCTCTTTGGGGGCAGCTATTCCTGGGTTGTTGATGAGTCGGTCGATTTTGGAATAGCAGTGGATTATTTTCGTAAAAATTACACTCAGGAAACCACAATCGCTCAAACTGTCAACCAGGACGGAACAGTTGAAAATGAAATAGCCACGGAAGCAGAATTTACAACGAATATTTTGCCAATATACGGTGTAATTAATGTTAAATTTCCTGCCGGTACTTACCTGGATTATTTTGCCAGTGGTGGATTAGGCTATGCCATGTTGTTCTCCTCGGAAGAGACATTTATCGAGGGAGGTTCAAAAAACAATCGTTTCTATAGCGGTCTTAAATGGCTGGTAACTGGCGGGATAATGTACCGTGTTGGATCAAGGTCTTCTTTTTTGGCTGAAGTTTTTTATGACGGAACCAAGGTCAGCCGTGACAAGAAAAATGAAGAGGGCGCGCCGACAAGGTATGAAGTTGATTTGTCAGGCATTGGTTTCAGGGTTGGAATCAGAATGGGATTTCATTAATAGAAATTAAAAAATGTTTTTTATAATCATAATTAAGCTTTGAATAATTGTATGCCTCTTTTATTTGTTTCTAAAAGAGGCATATAATTTTGTTCAGGAAATTAGTTAAAAATGCAATATTATGAGAGTCGTCCACAAGTACGATTTGGTTTTGGCGGTGGGGATATCACGCCCGCTGTAAAAGGGCTTATGATAGCCAATGGTGTGGTGTTCTTAATTCAGCTGTTGTTCGGTGACCGGATAATCATGATTTTTGGATTACATCCGTCATTAGTTTTTCGTTATTTTCTTTTATACCAATTTGTTTCATACATGTTTTTACATGGTGGTTTTTGGCATATTTTTATAAACATGCTGATGCTATGGATGTTTGGCTGTGAAGTGGAAAGAAAATGGGGCAGCAAGGAATTTTTGAAGTTTTACTTCATCACTGGAATTGGCGCGGGTTTCTTTCATTTACTATTCCAATCAGCTGCTGTAGTTGGCGCTTCCGGCGCTATCTATGGGGTGTTGATCGCGTTTGTAATGCTCTTCCCGAACCGCCAACTCTGGTTGTTCCCTTTCCCGGTTTCTATGAAAGCGAAACATTGGGCGATCATTTTAGTTGCTATGTCCATTTTATTGGGCTTATTCAGCGCGGGAAACTACGCGCACTTTGCGCACCTTGGGGGAATGCTGGTCGGATTTATTTACGTGAAATTTGGGTGGCGATTATTTATTAGTGACTTTGTATATAAGAAAAAAATGGAAATTAAACTAAGACAAAATGTTAAAAAGAAACGGCATGTTCTTAAATTAAAAAAA
Source organism: Candidatus Zhuqueibacterota bacterium 4572_119 (assembly GCA_002084535.1). GTDB lineage: Bacteria > Zhuqueibacterota > Zhuqueibacteria > Thermofontimicrobiales > Thermofontimicrobiaceae > NBLI01. The sequence continues at coordinate 7,982 of NBLI01000072.1, read as the reverse complement.
GAAGTCGATCAAATTTTAGATAAAATAAATGATGTCGGGTATGAAAACCTGACAGAACAGGAAATCGCGACACTGAAAGAAGCAAGCGAAATACTGTCCAAGCAAAGTGATGATCTGGAAAATTAGAATGAAACGAGGTATTAAGAATTTATTTATTGTCTTAATTATTGCAAATATTTTTATATGTTTTAAATCATTAACGGGACAGGATGTAACGATTGTTCATTCTGATGGATCTGTTCGCGCGCGTTTGAAAACAACAGAGCTTAAACCGGGAATCCGTTACATTGCGATTAATGAATTCGCCAGCTTATTTAATACAACTACTTATTACGATTCTCATAATAAAAAGTACGTCCTAAAATTAGAAAACATTAACATTAAATTATCCGCGTTTAATCCGTTTATTGCTTTCAATTCCAATATTTATCAGCTGCCAGTTGAACCAATTTTTTCCTCCAGCGAAATCTACGTTCCCATGTCATTTTTTCTGGAGGCAGTATCCGCTCAATTCCCGAAAAGCTTATCTTATAACCGGGTAACCGACGTTTTAAAAATATTAACTCCAATTTATGGTAAAACATTTAATATTAAAAATATCGATATTGAAGAAAAAGTCAACGGAACCCTCATCAAGATTACAACGATCAGAGATTTCAGTCAAGCGGATTTGAGCTTGAGAGCGAGACATAGCTGGTTATATCTGGATATTTATGGCGGAAGAGTTGATTCTGTTGCTTTTTATAAAGAATATAAAACCGGGATTGTAGCGAGAATTGTACCGAGCCAAATATCCAACGAACTGGCTCAAATTGGCTTTCGTATGAGAGACGAAATCATCGAAAAGCAGCTTATATTGCAATCTCCCCGAAAAATTTTCGTAACCGTCAAAACTCAGCGAGACCTTTCTCATGAAGTAATCCAAAATATTGAAAGAGAAAAAAGAAAGTGGCTCATCGATAAAATTGTCATCGATCCGGGACATGGCGGCAGAGACCCCGGGACAATTGGCTATAGCGGTTCTCATGAAAAAAACATAGTTTTACCAATTTCAAAATATTTAAAAAATTATATCGAGAATGAGCTAAATATTGAAGTTTTGATGACCCGGGAATCAGATAGATTCGTTGAGCTAAAACATCGAACGGAATTCGCCAATCAAAATGAAGCAAAATTATTTATCAGCATCCATGCAAATTTCAATTATAGCAGGGGATTGAGAGGGGTGAGCACTTATTTTCTTGGTCCTGACAAATCTGATGAGGCGACTGAAGTCGCGGAAATGGAAAATTCAGTTATAAAATATGAGAGCGAAAGCAAGTATTCTGACTTGACCTGGGAGCAGCATATATTGTCTGCTGGCGCGCAAAGTTTGTATAATAAAGAAAGTGAAGACCTGGCGGGATTAATCCAGGAAGCGATGATAAATGAATGTAATCTCCAGGATCGGGGTGTGCGCCAGGCGGGTTTTTACGTTCTCTGGGGTGCTTCAATGCCTGCGGTACTTATTGAAACAGCGTTTATTTCAAATCCAAAAGATGAAAAACTTTTAAAAAGCAAATCTTTCCAGAAAAAAGTCGCTCACAGTATTTACCTGAGCATCAGGAGGTTCAAGGAAAAATATGAGTCGGTTTTTTAAAAAAAAAAGCCCCCGGTTCTCACCAGAGGCTTTGGAGGGAGGAAAAAATGAGTTACTACAAAAATCTATATCCTGTTCCATGAATTGTTTCAATATATTGAGACGGGTATTTATACTCACCCAACTTTTCTCTTAACCGCTTAATATGGACATCAACGGTTCGGTTAGTTACGTAAACTTTCCTGCCCCAGACTTTTTCCAAAATTTCTTTTCTTGAAAAAACACTTTCGCGCCGTGAAGCGAGTAAATATAACAATTTAAACTGAATATAAGTCAGGTCAATTGGTTTACCGGATTTTTTTACCCGGTGTTCATCCAAATCAATTTCAATGTCTTTTACTTTGATTTTTTTGCTCTCAAATCTGTGCAACCGATCAACAACTGCTTTTATCCTGGCAACGAGAGCTTTGTTGCTAAAGGGCTTGATAACATAATCATCAGCACCGAGTTCAATCGCTCTCACAACATCATTTTCATCATCGCTTTTTGAAACCACGATCAGGGCAGATTTCCTGGTATCAAAATCATCTTTTAAATTTTTACATACATCCAACATTCTTCTTTCAACCGTGTCGCAATCAACCAAAATTGCCTTTGGTTGTTCTTCTAACGCGATGTCTCTTAATAAATCATAATCGCTAACATTTATTACATTAAAACCCTCATTCTCAAAATATTTTGATATGGAATCAGGGCTGTCGGTACTAAAGTCCGCAACCAAAATTTTATCAAGTCCCTTATCCATTTTTAGCCTCTTTCTTAAATTTATATTTTAATGAATTAAAATAATTGTCTGTCCTCGCATCAAAAATGATGCAGTGCGTCGTCTAACTTCCTTCTTCCCAACCATAATTTATCAAAATAATGATTGAAGTTTTTATTACGATGCGAGGAATTTTGGAAAAAATTAACTTTTATTTATTTGTTGTAATTTTAGCAAACACTATGCCAAAACATTGTAAAACTTGAATAATTGTTAATGTACAGTCAATTTAATAACGTAAGTGTCAATTTTCTCACTGTCTAATAATAAACAAAGGGTTTTTTGACCAGATGTTAAAAAAAATTAATTATCAGGCTGATAATGATAAAATAAATATATTCATATTGAAATATTTTATTTCAAATTATGTTTAACTTATGAAATGCTTGTAACAAATTTTTATGAATGAAATAAATGGTTAAGTCATAAGTTTAATTAGTAAACGATCACAGGGTAGCTTCGATAACTGAAGATTTAAAAAAAATTAATGACAGGATTACAGGATTTTATGGATTCACTTGCTTTGCTGTGCCGAACCCAATTATTTACATCAATTAAATTTTGAACTTTGCCTCGATAAGATTTTTAAATTGGGACCAGATTAAAGAATCAGGATTTAGATTAATTAATGCTTTTGTGATAATTCATTTTCAACTTGATTAGTTGAAGTCGAACAATTATATTGTTAAGGTAATTATTAAAAATGAACAACCATTTAGTTTTCGTTCAATCATCAGAGAGCAACCCATAAAATTGGATCAAATATATGGCAATTTATACCACATTAAATAAGAAAAAAATTAAGAGCCTAATTTCAAAATACAATGTCGGAACTGTTCTGGATTTTTCTGTATTGAGCGGTGGCTCGGCAAATTCCAGCTATCGCTTAATAACAACCGAAGGACAATTCGTGCTTACGATTTGTGATGAGAAAAATTTACAGGAAGTAAAAGTTCTTGTAAACCTGCTCAGTTACCTGGAAAAGAAAAATTTCCAAACGACCAAAATTATCAAATCAAAATCACACGAAACAATAACCTGGTTTGAAAACAAGCCCGTGATACTCAAACAATTTATAAGCGGTAATGTTTTTGATGAAATCGATTTAGGAATGCTAAATGAATTGGGAAAGGAAATCGCCCGCTTGCACACGATCCCGGCACCCAACTTTCTTCCAAAATCCGCCCCATACGGGATGAAGTTTTTTCCGGAAATATTTGAAAGTGAGTATAATCCTCATTACACTGAGTGGTTGAAGGAAAAGTATGAGTATTTCACAGAAAAAATTCCACCCGATTTGCCAGGGGGATTAATACATGGAGATGTATTTTATGATAATGTTTTGTTCACCCCGGATAAGAATCTCGCGGCGATTATTGATTTTGAAGAGGCGTGTAATTATTATAAAATTTTTGATATCGCGATGTGCATAGTTGGAACATGCGCACTCAAGCGATCTATTTCTTTGAAAAAAGCTAAATCGTTGGTTTCTGGGTATCAAATCATCAGGAAACTTGAGGATATGGAACAGCGCGCCTTAATAATTTTTGTCGAATATGCTGCTGTCGCTACTTCATTTTGGCGATTCCGGCAGTATAACATATTCAAACCAGATCCGGAAAAATCGAACAGATTTGAAGAAATGAAAAACATTGCCAACAAAATCCACAGTATTAATAATGACGAATTTCGCGAAGCTATTTTCAATTAGGCTAAACCGCGGGATTTGATTTGGCAAACAATAAAATAAATTTGCCTGCTCAAAATCTTTTTTTCCTAAAATGGCAGTAAGGTAATTTCCCGGTTTTTAAATAATAATCCTGGTGATATTCTTCTGCTTCCCAAAATGTATCAGCTTTTTCCAATTGGGTTGCTACTTTGAAATCCTTTTTTTTCAGCAACTTTATTAACGAATCTGCTGTTTTCTTTTGCTTTTCATTTTGGTAAAAAATTACAGATCGATATTGTTCACCGATATCGGGACCCTGCCTGTTTACCTGAGTCGGATCGTGAATTTCAAAAAACAATCTTCCTAATTTTTCAAACGAGGTTTGTTTCGCGTCAAATATAACTTTTATGGTTTCCACGTGTCCTGTAGCACCATAACAGACTTCCTCGTAAGTTGGATTAGCTTTACTTCCGCCCATGTAACCAACACGAGTGGAAATTACACCCTCTGTTTGTTGAAAAAAATATTCAACGCCCCAAAAACAGCCACCGGCAAAATAGGCTTCCTGAAGCTGATGCTGTTTTTCATCTTCAGCTATAAAATTCAGCGAAATCGAATTTACGCAATGCCGGACATTTTTATTTGTAAAACCTTCATTAAAAAAAATATGGCCCAAATGGCCATTGCAATTAGCGCAAAGAATTTCAGTTCGAATGCCATCTGCGTCCAACTGGCGTTTTATCGCGCCTGGAATTTCATCATCAAAACTTGGCCAACCACAATAAGAATCAAATTTGTCTGCTGATGAATATAAGGGAGCATTACATCTTTTGCACAGATAGTTTCCTTTTTTGTCGTTTTTATAATATTTCCCAGTGAATGGTCTTTCAGTCCCTTTATTAAGAATAATCCGTTTTTCTTCTTCTGACAATTTATTATATTTCATCGATTTTTCTCCGGCGAGGCTTTGTGAAAAAACATTGTTTTGGAGCATCAATCCTAAAATGATTGCATTTAATAAAACTCTGACAAGCCTTATATTTTTCATGGCTTATCCTCCATGACGCGTTTGGTTATTGGATTTATATTTATTGGATAAGGTTCAGATTGAAATAATTACAAACTGATAACCTTTCAATATTAAACGGTATTGACTAATTTGAGTTCATTTTTTTCTTTCTGATTTAATAGAATGAAGGAAAGATGATGGAAAATTATTGCACACACAATATTGTAATTAAACCAAAGCATAAATTTATATAACAGGATTTATATTGTTCGATATTTCAATTTTCTGTTTTTTTTTGTTGCAAGTAATGAATTTTATTGTAATTTTATAGTATCATTCGAGGTAGTGCTTTATATTGTGAAGGGAGGTTAAATGGTAAATACTTACCCGGAAAATTATGACGACTCAATCCTCTACAGCCACCAATTTTTTATCCTGAACACGCTATGTAGTAATCTTGCTTTTTTTCAGTTTAGATAAGTGATTTCCCATTTTTCTTATTTTTTATAAGATAACATTTAAAAAGACCTGAAAATTAAATCTAAAAAATTAACCATTTGTCAATTTAAAAGGAGATGAAAACATGCGGAACAAAAATTTTATTCAAAGAACTATCCTGGTTTTATTTTTTATGCTTTTAGTATGGCATCCGGTTTTTTTGTTTTCGGATACATTTACTGTAGAGAATACCATGGATACGGGTGCAGGTTCTCTCAGGCAAGCGATGACGGATGCTGATAGCAGGGCAGGTGCGGACACGATTGTTTTTAATATACCCGTTACTGATAGTAACTACAACGCGACTTTGGGTGTATGGACAATTCGTCCTAATTCCGCGCTGCCCGAATTAACAACTGACAGTACTTTTATAAATGGCGGATCGCAATCGCTTTTTATAGGAATTGACACCAATCCCGCCGGACCGGAAATAGAATTGGACGGCTCAAACGCTGGTACATGCGAAGGACTTTTGATTAAATCATCTTATAATAGTATCAGAGGATTGGTCATCAATCGATTTGAACAGTTTGGGATTCATTTATTTGGCGGGCAGGGAGACGTTGTTAATTACAATATTGTCGCCGGGAACTTTGTCGGTACTGACGCGACTGGAACTACTGATATGGGTAATGGCTTTAGCGGAATTCTTCTCTATTCCGGTCCAAAGCATAATAATATCGGGGGAACATCGCCTGAAGAGCGAAATCTGGTTTCTGGAAATGGATGGAGTGGTATAGAGCTTCAGGGAAGCAACGTGGATAGTAATCTTGTGATAGGGAATTATATCGGAACAGACGTAACAGGTACAGAGAATTTAGGTAATGACCACAATGGAGTAAACATCTGGAGCTTTGCCAAATATAATATAATCGGCGGTACCCTTCCCGGGGAAAGAAATATTATATCAGGGAATGGCTGGTCTGGTGTTTCAATTGGACATCACAGGTCATCAAATAACAAAATAATAAATAATTATATTGGAATGGATGTGAATGGTACAAGCGCTTTGCCAAATGGAGCGAATGGTATTGGTTTTGGAGGTGATAGCACTATCGTTGGTGGAGAATTAGTGGGAAGCGGCAACTTAATATCATCAAATAGCGGATGTGGAATTGAAATAGGTGGGTGCAGAGGAAGTATTATTGCTCAAAATATCATTGGATTGGATATATCAGGCACGATCGCTTTCCCCAATAGAAATAAAGGGATATTCGTTTGGAATGGTGCTGTTAATAATACAATAGGCCCGGAAAATCTAATTCACTTTAGCAAAGCTGATGGAATAACTATCGATGGAACAGGAACTATAGGTAATATGATTACACAAAATTCGATCACAGAAAGTGACAGCATGGGTATTAATAATGTCGATGGCGGAAACAATGAAATTCCACCGCCATTGATTTTAGGGATTTATCCAATCACAGGGACAACTGTACCGAACGCGAGAGTAGAGATTTTTTCCGACATATCGGACGAGGGCAGGGTTTTCGAGGATGTAGTTTTTTCTGATGGAGCGGGAAATTTTACCTGGGCAGGCACACCAGAAGGACCATTTGTTACGGCTACGGTCATGGATGCTGACAGCAATACTTCAGAATTCAGCGCGCCTGTTTTAACACTATTGAATTATTCTGTTTCAGGAAATATAAATTATTATTCAAGTTCAAATCCTGTCCAGGGTGTAAATTTGAACCTGAATGGATTGTCAGCGATTACCGATCTGGCGGGTGAATTTTCATTTCCCGAAGTCCCTGCCGGCAGCTACGATTTAATTCCTGACAAAACCGGAGAATTGGCTACAAGTATTAGCGCGTTTGATGCTTCCAAGATTTTACAATATAATGTAGGGTTGATTGGTTTCAATCCTTATGAATTAATTGCCGCGGATGTTACTGGAAACGATGCTATTACAGCATACGACGCGGCATTTATTCTCCAGTACGTAGCTGGCATTATAACCGAATTTCCAGTAGCTGCCGATTGGTTTTTTGTTCCGGTGGATTACCCGATTAATGAAACCAATTGGTACCTGGCACCAAATTTTATCAGTTATTCCCCATTGTCAGCCAACGAAACTGATCAGAATTTTTACGGAATTATCCATGGAGATGTAACAGGAAATTGGCTGCCCATGAATTTGGCGTTTCAGCAAAAAAATTATACTGGCACAGCCACTCTGAAGTTTGGTGAAATCAGAAGTACTCGTGGGCAGGATATTTCTGTTCCGCTAATGGCTAATGTCAATGGAGAATTTTTATCAGCGGTTGTTGATATTTGCTTTAATGAAACACAACTAAAATTGAAAAATATTTCCCCTGGAGACAAGTTAGGGGGATACACCGTTGTACAAAATTGCGTTGAAGGGAAATTAAAAATTGTTTTAGCCGGATTTGAATCG
>NBLI01000071.1 GCA_002084535.1 Candidatus Zhuqueibacterota bacterium 4572_119 | reverse complement strand
CAGGTTGAGTATGAGTGGATCTTTTCCTGAAATCAAGCCGGGGGAGGGATTGTTTAATATTAACGCAACCGTCATTTTTAAGGATTTGAAAAGTCCGCTAAACCTTGAAGTATTGCCCAGTTTCACTTATTGTGATAACTCTTCCAGGGAAACCATTGATTATTGGAAAAAAGGGGATGTGGAAAATAATTTTGGTGTTAGTGTGAAATATGGAATAACATCCTCAATCACTGCCGAAGCAACGATTAATCCTGATTTTAGTCAGGTGGAAAGTGATGCTTTTCAGGTTGAGGTGAATCAGCGCTACCCTGTCTTTTATTCGGAAAAAAGACCTTTTTTCATGGAAGGTATGGATATATTTGATTTTAATATTATTTCGCACGGGATGCTAATGACACCCGTTCATACCCGCCGCATTGTTGATCCTGAATGGGGTTCAAAAATTACTGGTAGCTTGGGGAGTACTTCTTTTGGGATTTTGGCGGCTGGTGATGAATTTCCGGGGTATGAATGGGAGGATGAAAAAAATCCAAATGAGGGAAAGAACGCCAATTTTGGAATTGCCAGGGTAAAATACTCTGTTGGGAGAGATAATTATATCGGCGCGATTTATAGTGGCCGGGAGTTTGCGGGGCTGTCAAATCATGTTGTAGGTAGTGACATTCAATTCCGCGTATTAAAGAATGCCAATTCGAGCGTTTCTGTTCTTTATAGTAATACTGATGATGCTGACAAAGGCGTTGTAACGCGGGGCGCTGACTTAAACTGGTGGTATTCATACAACAGCAGGTCTTTGAGTTATTCTGCCGCGTTTGAGCACATTGATAAAGACTTTCAAATGGAGACATCATTTTTGATGAGGACTAATTTAAACCGCGGCTGGATTTGGATTGGACCAAGATTTTATCCTGACGCTAAAAAAGTGTCATGGCTAAAAAGAATTACCCCTGAATTTATTGCGGCTTCATTACATGACATTGAGACTGATCAGATTGATCAATATTATTATGTAGGTATCAATCTTAATTTTACAAAACAAGGAAGCTTTAGCTGCAATTACGAATGGGATAAAGAGTTTTGGCATAAATTGGCTTACCAGCAAAATAGCATGGGAGCGGAAGGCGGATTGCAAATAACAAAATGGTTTAGATTTGGTGGTTTTTTCTCTCATGGTGGTAAAATATATTATGGTGAAGATTCTGAAGATGATCCGTCTTACCTGGGTTCGAGCGTTTCAGGTGGATTTAATTTTACTTTTCAGCCAAACGAAAAATTAAATCAATACTTTCAAATATATCATCAAAATTTCTCAAACAAAGAGACTGGTGAAAATGTTTACAAAATTACAATTGTGAATTTTCGAAATACATATCAGTTCAACAAATATTTGTTTGTCAGGGCAACTATTCGGTACGATTCCTACAATGAAAAAATGTTGACGGACTTTTTGACCTCATTTACATTTATACCTGGCACTGTGGTTCATTTGGGATATGGTTCGATTTATAATAAGAATAAATGGCAGCAAAATGAATGGCTGCCCGGGCAAGGTAAATACTACGAGATGCAGCGCAGCCTGTTTTTTAAGGCGAGCTATTTACATCGGTTTTGATAGAGTAAAATGAAAAAGGCTTTGGAAAACCAAAGCCTTTTTTCAATTCTAGTAAATATAATTTTGCGCTATTTATTTTGAATTAATTTCCCATCTGGAATTTTACACCAGCATAAATCCCAAAATAATCGCCATCGCTCATTACATATCTCACTTCAGCGAATCCAATCATGGAATCAGAAAACGGATAATCAGCGCCACCACAGAAATGAAATCCTAATTCAGTGTCTGAACTTTCAGTATCAGTCCCTGTGTACCATTCAGTGTTTGGACCAGTATATTCTCCCTTGGATTTTGCGATGATGAAAGCAAGTCCACCGCCCGCATAAGGCTGGAATTGGCCGGAGGTTTCAAACTTATATTTGCCAGTAGCTCCAATGACGATTTCAGAAAAGCTGATTTCGTAGTCATACGAATCATATTTTTTACCCCAGTAATCAATAAACGCATCCAAATGAATAGCAGGAGTAATCGATCCCAATTCTGCCACCACACCAAAACCAATAGCATCATCAATACCATCAGGCATGATATATCCAACTTTTCCACCAAGCATTTTTAATCCAATATCTGCTTGACCAAATGAAAGGCTTGCGGTAACAAGAATCAATAGTGTTACGATTCCGAGTTTTTTCATAATAAATCCTCCAGGTGATTAATATTGTTAGTTAATTTTAATTTTGGTTAATATATTCAAAAAAGTTCAGAATGTCAAGAATTTTTTATTTTGTCCAAAAATATAAACGTGCTGTAAATATTTTTATGAACTAAAATAGACATCTGAAGCAGATTATAAAAATGAATTTTTCCTGAAAGTGAAGACCTTTTTATTAAACAATCAAATGTGTACAAAATCGCTATGTTTAAATTTTTGTCCATTACAAAATTTCTTGCATAATGCGAAGGTGATTTGTATATTTAACTTTACCAATATAAGGATCGAGGATGAGTATGTTTAACAAATACCCCGTCATATTTCTTTTTTTGTTGCTATGTTATTGTGGTGACAATACAGAAAACAAAACTGAATATAATAAAACACCATCAAGAATGATACAAAATAAAAAGATAATAAAATTTGGTGTTGTCGCTCGCTACAGCCCCCGCCTGATCTACCAGGGATATCAACCAATAATGGATTTTTTAACAAATGAAACGGACTATCGTTTTGAATTAAAGCTAAGCAAAACTTATTCTGAGGCGTTAAATTTCCTGAAAACTGATTCAGTGCAAATCGCTTCCCTGGGGACGTATTCATATATTGAGGCGAATAAGAATTTTGGCGCGCGATGCATTTTAAAGCCACTCAATCCCAAAGGAAAGCCATTTTTTAAAGGGATAATCATTGTAAGAGAAGATAGTCCAATCAAAACGCTATCTGAACTGAAAGGGAAAAAATTTGCGTTTGCTTCATCTAAAGCGACAGCTGGGTTTTTAATTCCCAAAAGGGCGATGTACAAAGCGGGTGTTAATTTGACTGATTTGGCGGGATATGAAAATATTGAACACCATAATTCAGTAGCTCGAGCTGTTCTTCGTGGTGAATATGACGCTGGCGCTGTTAAAGACATCATTGCTTACAAAAACAAAGAAAAGGGCTTGCGATTTATTTTCACTTCCGCCAATATTCCCAGTATCCCGATTGCAGTTGGAGCAAATTTTGATACCACAATGGTTAACCAGGTAAAAGAGGCGCTTCTGTTTTTAGATCCAAATAATACTAAACATCAAGAATTAATGAAATCCTGGGACGCGGAATTTCGTTACGGATTTGTTGAAGCGCAAGATAGTGATTATGATCCGATTCGCGAATTGATTAAGTGGCTGGATCGTTATGAGAAGCTGTAATTGTAAGTAATTTATCTTTTAACCAATGATTAAAGAGTCAACTCTAAAAAGGTAAAAATTAGGTATTTTCCAATCAAAACAAAAACTGTTTATATTGAAGTTATAGCACAATAATTTATGAAAAACCTTAAAATACCTAATTTTTAGAATAGACTCATTAAATAAAGAAAAAATTTTCTATTTTGTTAGGATTGAAAAATAAAGATTAATATGAGCGAGTTGAAGCAAGAGAAAAAAACTAAGTTTCCCCTTAAGTGGACATTAAAAATTAAATTTATCGTTTTTACAACCCTGGCTATTTTTTTTATTATGGCGGTGAATGGAATGTTTATCATTTTGAGGGAAAAAAAATTGCTAATGGATAAGGTGATAAGCGAAAGCACAACTCTTGTTAAGTCTTTGTCAATTCCGGTTACAAATGTTTTTTTGAATAGGGAAGTAGGATTAATAATAGAAGAGGATCTACTGGAAAATTACATCCTGCAGATCATGGAAGAAAATTGGCCGATAAAATATGCTATAATATTGGATGATTCAAATCGAGTACTGGTACACAGTGATTTGAAGGAATATGGAAAAGTTTATTCGGATTCAATAAGTCAAAAAGCTAGTGATGCGTGGACGACCATAACGCAGCAATACGACCATCCGGTCTGGGGTACTGTTTTAGAGGCTTCTTCCCCGCTGTCAATCTCCAGCAAATCCTGGGGAACTTTGAGAGTAGGATTTTCCCTTACCCCGATTCAATTGAGAATAATGCGGCTTTATTTGGAAATCATTGGTGTTACTCTTGGTCTCATTTTGATAGCATTTTTGTTGGTCAATTATTCATCGAGAAAATTAATTACACCTCTCACAATTTTAACTGATGAGATGAAACAAACATCTGTTGATCAAAAACATCATCATATCTCCATTAATAGCAGTGATGAAATCGGATATTTAGCGCGTGTGTTTGAAGACATGAGAGAGCGGTTATTTACTTCACACCAAAAACTTAAACAAGCTCAAAGTCAAATTATACAGGCGGAAAAACTCGCGTCCATTGGCAGACTTGCATCCGGAGTTGCTCATGAAATTAATAATCCATTAAATGGGATACAGAATTGTGTGCGAATGATTCTCGAAGAACCCGACAATAAGCAGCAAACAACAAAGTACCTTGCTCTGACCGATGAGGGATTAAACAAAATTGAGTCGGTAGTCAAAAAACTTTTAAACTATGCCCGGCAGGATCAACTGGTTCGTGAGCAGGTTAACATTAATGTCTCCATTAACAATATGTTGGAATTGCTGGAATATAAAATTACAAAACGGAATATAAAAATTGTTTTAATCCTGGAAGACTCTTTAATGGAAGTATCCGGCGATCCACATTTGATTGAACAGGTAATATTAAATTTAATGATAAACGCTTATGACGCGATGCCTGATGGTGGAAAAATGACAATTACCACAAAAAATTATATAATGAAAAAGCGTAAAGGTATTTCATTTTCAGTTTCAGATACAGGTGTGGGAATTCCAGAGTCAGAACTAAATAATATTTTTGATCCATTTTACACGACCAAAGATGTGGGCGAAGGAACAGGACTGGGGCTTTCAGTTTGCCTGGGAATTATTGAAACACATAATGGAGAAATTCAGGTTTTAAGTGAAGAAAAGAAGGGAACAACTTTTAAAGTTTTTTTACCGAAGAAAGGCGCGAAGGGCTAACGCGAATTTTAGAAACGTAAATGCTTTTGCTGTTGAGGTCATTTCACTGGTCATAAATATGAGTTGTCTGGTAAGCGATTACAGGGCAGCTTTGATAATTGGAGATTTAAAAAAAAATATGACAGGATTACGGGATTTTACGGATTCACAGGATTAAAGTCCATAAAAAATACATATCTAATCAACTGTTAGCCACGTTGTAAAAGAATGAAATATAAATAATCCTGTATATCCTTGTAATCCTGTTATCCCCGATGAATCGACCTGCCATAAATATTAATATTTCATTTGTCATATTAGCCCTGTGATCAGTTATCTGGAACAAAGTTTGCTTGAGTTTTTTTTCAGTTTGAATGTTCAATTGGAAAAGGCGCAAAATTTATGAAAATTTTATTAATTGAAGACGAAAAAATAATGCGTGTTACTTTAACAGACGCGATAAAAAAAAGTGGATGTGAAGTAACCGCCTGCGAAACAGGGCTTCAGGGTTTAGAAGAATTTCAGAACCAAGGTTATGATGTTGTGATTACTGATTTGAAGCTTCCGAAAATTAGTGGCCTGGAAGTATTACGAACGGTTCGTGAAAAAAATGAAAATATTTATGTGATTTTAATGACCGCTTTCGGCTCTGTAAACTCTGCTGTGGAAGCATTGAAAATGGGGGCTTACGATTATTTGACCAAGCCGTTTTCTCATGATGAATTGCTATTGACCTTGAAAAAAATCAAAGAACATTTAGAGGTTGTAAAGGAAAATATCAGGCTTAAAAACGAGATTCGGTCATCAAAGAAGAATCAACTTGTTGGAAATTCTCCTGGTATTCAAAAAATTTATGAGACCATTGAAACGATTGCAGACAGCGATCATACGGTTTTAATCCAGGGTAAAAGCGGAACAGGAAAAGAAGTCGTAGCAAATTTGCTGCACCGAAACAGTTTGCGTAAAAACGGACCTTTTATAAAAGTTAGTTGTGCTGCTTTGTCAGAGACATTGTTGGAGAGTGAGTTGTTTGGTCATGAAAAAGGCGCGTTTACCGGCGCGATAAAAGAAAAAAAAGGACGATTTGAGAGGGCGCATAATGGTACGATATTTCTGGATGATATTGATGATATGCCGCTTTCAATGCAGGTTAAATTGCTCAGGGTTTTGCAGGAGCGCGAGATTGAAAGAGTGGGGGGGAGTAAGGTTATCCCTGTGGACGTCAGAGTTGTTTGCGCTACAAAAGTAGATCTAAAAGAAAAAGTTAAAGCTGGTGAATTCAGAGATGATCTTTATTACCGGTTAAATGTTATTCCATTAACCATTCCTTCCTTAAAAGAGAGAAAAGAAGATATCCCGCTATTAGTCGAACATTTTATTCAAAAACATGGTTTGCGCAAAAATGTTGTTTCAATTTCTCCGCAAGCTCTTCAGTCGTTAATGAGTTTTGATTGGCCAGGAAATATCCGTGAGCTGGAAAATATTATTGAGCGGATGATTGCGCTGTCAAAAAATGAAGTAATTGGCGATAATGAGCTTCCTGAAGTTATTACACAATCATACAATGGTGGTGAAGATTTTATTAGATGGGGAATTATCGAAAAGAAGTTACCTGGATTGGAAAAATTAGTTGTTCAATTTGAGAAGCAATTACTGAAATGGGCGCTGCAAAAAGCAGATTTTAACCAGACAAATGCCGCACAAATGCTTAAGATTAATCGGACAACAATGCGCAGTAAATTGGAAAAATATAATATGCTAAAAAATGAATAAACTGATGAATTATCGTCATTTCGCTGACGACAATTCGTCATCCACTGTTACTTCCTTCCCGTTTACTATTGTTAACAAAATAGACTTAATTCCATTAATAATAGTCTCCTATGCCCAACTCTTAAATTATTTTTTCAATGGTATGAAAATTGTTAATAAAAAGAGAAATATTCTTTTTCAGATTCGTTTTTAATTATATTGAATGAGTCAACTCTAAAAAGGTAAAAATTAGGTATTTTCCAATCAAAACAAAAACTGTTTATATTGAAGTTATAGCACCATAATTTATGAAAAATCTT
>NBLI01000070.1 GCA_002084535.1 Candidatus Zhuqueibacterota bacterium 4572_119 | reverse complement strand
CTGCTGAAAAATGAGTTGGATCACTTGAGACCCATGTATGTAAGCGGGCACGGTTCAGGCGGTCACGCGTTTGTTTGTGATGGTTATGATAGCGAAGACTTTTTTCATTTTAATTGGGGCTGGGGCGGATTATATAATGGATATTATTTGATAACAAACTTGCATCCGGGAACTCATGACTATAGCCAGGGGCAAGCAGCAATTGTTGGGATGCAGTCTCCCCTGCCGCCAACCGCGGATTTCAACGCCAACACCACAGTTGTTATTAATAGCGGCAGTGTTAATTTCTATGATAACAGCACAGGCGTCCCCTACTCGTGGCAATGGGAATTTGAAGGCGGCGACCCGGGCTCCTCTGACTTGAAAAATCCGGCAAATATAACATACCATAATCCAGGAATTTACCAGGTATCGCTAACCGTAACAAACGCCAACGGAAGTAACAGTGTAACAAAAACAAACTATATTTTCGTTTCCGAGTCAGCTTTACCAATTGCTGATTTCACAGTCAATGATACAATTCCCGCCACAGGAGCAACGGTAGTTTTCAGTGATTTATCCCTGAATGCTCCCACATCCTGGGTCTGGGAATTTGAACCGGCTACGGTTACCCTTGTAAATGAAACAAATGTTAATTCACAAAACCCTGAGGTTCAGTTTCACGATCCGGTTAGTTACACTGTTACATTAACGGCAACTAATTCAAATGGTGAAGATTCAGTAACCAAAACCGACTTCATCTATTCAGGAGGTTTGCCCATCCCATATTTGGAAAATTTTGAGCAGGGTTCATTCAAGGAACGATGGATCATTGAAAATCCTGACGGAGGAATCACCTGGGACGGCTATTACAAAGTATCGGGCAACCTGCCCAGCCGCAGAGCAGCCTGGATGAATTTTTACGCTTACGAGTCCATTGGAGAAAGAGACAGGCTGATGTCCCCAATGTTCAATTTCTCTTATCAGGAAGGGATCATGTTATCGTTCAAACATGCATACGCCATTTATAATTCAGTACGAAAAGATTCGCTTATAATTAAACTCTCTACCGATAACGGCGCAAGCTGGACAAGGATCTTTCAAGCCGGTGAAAATGGTTCCGGGAATTTTGCCACACATCAGCCCTTGCAGCAAGAGTTTGTACCCCGAAGCCCAGAGGATTGGTGCGGTGTGGGCTATGGCAGTTACCCCATCACAATAGACTTGACACCCTGGGCAGGTAGCGAAAACGTGAGGATCATGTTTGAATCGTACAACGGACACGGGAACAGTTTATACATTGACGACTTTGAGATAGATATTTCGCAACCCCCATTTGTATGCGCACCTATTCCGGATACCAGCTTTGCCGAGGATAGCAGCCCGCGAACTATTGTCACGGATTTGAATACTGTATTTTCACACGCGGACACTTCAGAAACATTGACGTTTAGCGCTGCTTCAGATAATGAAAAAATCCAGCCCGTTATTTATGATGATAACCTCATGATTTCTTTTTATCGGAATTATTTTGGTACAGGAAATATTATAGTAACCGCCTTCGACCATAACTGGTCTTCTGTGAGCGACTCTTTTCTTGTTAATATAAAACCGATAAATGATGCGCCAACTTTAACTTTGCCAGATTCTTTGATAATACAAACCGACTCAACAATTGTACTTGATATCTGGCATTACGCACGAGATTTGGAATCTCCCGATTCGCTGCTTAACTATGAATTTAACTCTGATAACGACAATCTTATATTAGACTTTTCGGAAAACTCTGGCGAGTTGACGTTATCCGCGCCAAATTATTCCTGCGACTGTTGTCTCTATATTTCAGCCACTGATGACAGTAATGCCACCGTGAGTGACAGCATCAATATCCGGGTTACAAATACGACCGATATTGAAACCATCAGCCAGATAATTCCCACTAAATATGAACTTTTCCAGAACTATCCCAATCCATTTAACGCGGAAACATTGATAAGTTATCAACTTCCCAAACATTCAAAAGTCGAGATAAAAATCCTGAATATTTCCGGGCAGGAAATTAAAACGCTTTTTCATGAAAATAAGCCAGCAGGATTACATCGCGCGACTTGGGATGGTACCAATAATAACGGGACATCTGCATCTTCAGGTGTTTATATCATTAATTTTGTCGCTGATAATTTTAAAGCATCAATGAAGGTAATTTTGCTGAAATGATCTAACGGGATTAAACAAGTTTTGGAAGTATATCACGTTATTTAGTTAAGATTTTGAATGAGGTCAAAATGAAATCGATTCTTTATTCAATAATCGTTCTTTTGTTACTTCATGTTATCTTAATATTCAATGCTCTTTCCTGCGCTGAAAATAGCAGTACAAATAATTCTGGAGATAACACCTTTGGGAATGAAGTCGCGGGACCGCCTGTTACCAGAAGCGAGGTAATCCAAACAGGAGACAAATACGCCCGCCTTCACTGGACAATGACAGAGCAGAACCGGACCGGTGTAACTTGCGAAGGTAACTTTACCAGTGATTACGCTGTTGGCAGCCGTATTGGCATGGGCTATAAATGGGGCGGTTGGGATAATATTGAAGATTTTACGGACAAAATCGAACAAGGCTACGGTACAGGAACAGGCGGTTACGTCAGCTACCTGGATTACCCGTTCAGCTGTGTGGTGGGAATTTCCTGCACCGGCTTTGTTTCACGGGCGTGGCATCTTGATTCTAAATATACCCTGAATTATCCTGATCGTCCTGACATTGTGAGGAAATTTAACAGGATTACACAACCTGTATCAGGAGTTGATTTTGGAAACCAGGTAATGGAAAATCTTAAAAAGGGAGATGCTTTTATTAATGCCGGGCATATAATTCTATTCGTATATGAAAATAGAAGCGGGTACCCAATGATCATGGATTCGAGCCTGGAGGGTGTTCGATTTCAGCAGCTTTCATGGAACTATTTAGCCAACAATGGATACGAGGCTATTCGATATAATAATATTCAAGATGTCGCTAATCCATTAGGTACCAAAGCGAATCCAATTATTTTTCAAACCGAAGATTTACCATTTAGGCATGAGGGAAATACGCGTGATGTTGTTTCAATGGAATTTGACAGCTATGCAACAGCACCAGAAATCAATGAACAGGGACCTGAAAACATTTTTCAATTATTTTTAAATCGTTCCGAGACATTGATTATTCAGGTTACTGATATTAAAAACGAAAATATAGATAACGATATTCATTTATTGAACACACTTCAAGCGGATGAAAATAATAATGCTCTCGACTGCATCGACCGGGCGGATAATATTATGACTCATACTTTGGAACAGGGGATTTACTTCATTATTGTTGACAGCAACAATGACCAACCAGGTGAATACATTTTGGCCGTGGATTTTGCATTTTAGTTACTGTAAACATCCCTTCTCGAACTTTGACATGAAATCAGTATGACAATGAATTAATTTGCCTTTAAAATATTGTGCGGTTTCATCGCGCGTCATATTTTTTTCCATCACAACTTTTCTGCTCTAACGCCTGCCCTCTGGCATACATTTTGTTATTATTAATAAAAAAATAGTTGTTTAATTTAATTCTAACTGTATTTTGTTTAATTTTTACTATTTGCTACAAAATGTTTTTATATATAATATATAAAAAACTGTTTCAACTAATTGAAAATATTTCTCTAAACACGTTATTTGATGACCGGGACTAACATGAACTGCATCATTGTTGACGATGATAAAATTTCAAGGCGCATCATCCAGAATTACATTTTGAAAACCGACTTTTTAATTTTGATAAAGTCTTGTACCAATGCCATTGAAGCTGTAAATATACTACAGAATGAAATGATCCAGCTAATTTTTCTTGATGTGGAAATGCCGGAGATGAACGGTCTTGAATTTATCAAAACTTTGGAAGAAAAACCTCAAATCATCCTGGTCACTGCCCATGAGAAATATGCTGTTGAAGCATTTGAACATAACGTAACTGATTACATTGTCAAACCAATCTCGTATTCCAGGTTTCTCAAAGCTGTTACCAAAGTGAAAAGCATTTATGATAAGCATTTAAACCATAATTCAGGATTGCCGTATATATTTGTAAAGACTGATTCCAAACTAATCAGGATAAATACCAAAGACATTTTTTATATTGAGGCTTTGGCGGATTATGTAAATATTATCACTCCCAAAGAAAAATATGTTGTCCATTCCACAATGAAAGGAATCGAAAGCAAACTTCCCAATCAATTATTTCAACGTGTTCACCGATCTTTCATAGTCAGGTTAGATAAAATCAATTCTATCGATGAGAATACACTTGTTATTAATGACAACCTTATTCCCATCGGTGGTTCCTACAGAAAAAAACTTCTGACACAAATCAACCTGATTTAACACCCTTCTCACAATAAAGTAAAAAAAACTCCCAAACAAATCTCGCAAAAAGGAGTTCCCTTTTTCCGTATTATTTCATCCTTGAATTTCTACTATTCATCCACGCAAATAACAATTTCATCGAAAAATGAATGTTTTACAAATTATATTTATTATATTGAATCAAGAAAATTAAATTATTTCAAAACAGATGAAATAATATTTTCAGGCAACCAATCGCAATCCCCTGCAAATACATTAGTAGTATCCGTAGGGATGGGAAAAATATCTGATCAAAAATAACATTAGATATTTGTGAGGTGTATCGTGATAGGAATTCAATTTTTTTCAACCTGCTGTTTGCTCAATTATTTTCGGATGGCAATTAGTTTTGCCTCCCAAAGTATTGCGGCACTAAAAACACTACTAAAATCTCTAATCCCTTTTTATATTTTCTCAATTCGATCATATTTGATTTCTAATTTTCACGCGAAACATGATAGTTATATATTTCTTTTAGGCTATTTGCTGAAAACACAAAATAAACCGCTTTTTTTAATTTAGCAATTTAATTCTTTAAAGCCGGTTCGTTAGAATGAAAAATGCAAAAATATTAATTTTGGATGATAATTCAATTATAGCCCTCGCGCTGAAAACACAGCTAGAATCACATGGTTATAATGATATTTCAGTCGTATCCACAGGTGAGCAGGCAGTGGAGATAGCTAAACATTGGCAGCCAAATATAATATTTGCCGATATTCAACTCAACGGCAGTATAGACGGAATAGAGGCAGTATCACAAATCCGCACCCGTCAGGAAATCTCTGTAATTTATATTACAGGGGATGTAGATTTAAAACATGATCAACGGCTAATTGCTACAAAACCAGCGGCTACCATTGAAAAGCCCTATGACAATCTGATAGTTATGCAAGCTTTAAAAAACGTAATACAATAAAAGGTGAACTATGTTTGCACAAAAAGTAGAAAATGTAACAAAATTTTTTCAATCAAAGTTGGGTTTGAAATCAACTGATTCATTCAGCTCTTCTGAAATAAATTTATACTCACTCGATCAATTTCGACGACAATTGTTTATCGAAAAAAGGAGATCTGAAAGATTGAACACACGATCTTCAATAATCATTTTTGATTTCGATATTAGCAACATAAATTTTGAATCATTAAAAAAGCTGGAAATGAAATATCTTGTCAAAACAACTTGCACCAATGTCCGCGAATCGGATGCGGTTTGTTTTTATAAAAATGAAAAAATATTGGTTCTCCTGCCAGATACAAATAATCTGGACGCGCAGTATGTTAGTGGCAACTTAATGAATCAGTTTATCGACATTCTGCATGTTGACGACCAGGATGAGCAGTTCACTTTTGACAAAATCAATGTAGAAATTCTTACGTATCCGGAAAAACAGACCGAAGAAAAGCTGCCCGCTGAAATGAGATCCAGTAACTCTCACACGGATATTGAAATGTCGAATTCTCCAATAAATAACTTGCTAAAAGGACCTCAGTCAAACATTTACAATTATCAGAAAATAAATTATGATAATTTGAATATGAGCATTGTCACCGGCAATGGCGGCACACTTGCGTTGCCCGTAATTGACACGCTGTTATTGAACCAGCCATTACTACCAGGCTTTTCAATCTTCTTGTCAAAATTTTTAAAAAGGGCTATCGATATAGTTTTTTCATTAAGTCTGCTTATTTTATTAGCGCCGCTTTTAATAGTGGTTGCTACTCTTATTAAAATTGGTTCTCCGGGCCCTATTATATTTTCTCAATCAAGGATCGGTTATAAAGGGAAACAATTTAATTTCTACAAATTCCGATCTATGTATCAAGGCTCCAGCACCCAGGTTCATAAGAATTATGTGGAAAAATTAATTCAAGGAAATGTAGATGAAATAAATAATGGTTCAAATGATGATCCACACTTCAAAATCAAAGATGACCCGCGTATTACCCGCATAGGCAAGTTCATCAGAAAAACAAGTATCGATGAGCTTCCTCAACTATGGAATGTTTTAAAGGGTGAATTAAGCCTGGTCGGTCCACGACCGCCAATCGCTTATGAAGTCAAAGTTTATCAAAACTGGCATTACCGGCGCATGCATGAAGTAAAACCTGGAATCACTGGACTGTGGCAAGTTTCAGGGAGGAACAAAACAACCTTCAGTGAAATGGTAAGATTGGACATTCAATATCTGGAGAATTGGTCAATATTTCTGGATATTAAAATCTTGCTCAAAACTGTAAGGGCAGTTTTCAACGCTGAAGGCAATTAGAGGGGACAGGGCAATAAAATTGAATTAGTTCTGGCATAAAAATTTGTTGTCCCATAAAAAGGATGGATAATCACTATTATCCATCCTTTTTTTTATGCTTTACAATTTTATTCAAGCTATTGACGTAACAGGATTTTATTTTATATAAATACTTTTCCCCTGGTATTTTTCAATCTCACCAATGATAGCCGCGACTTCAATACCCCTGGTGTGTAACATTTTTAACAACTGATCACTCTTTGCTTTATCCACACAAATCAGCAGCCCACCTGAAGTTTGCGCGTCGGCAAGCAGCCATCGAAGTGGTTTTTTGACACTTTCGCAGTAGGCGATATGTGGCTCAACAAATTCGGCATTCTTTTTTGTACCACCAGGAATAAGTCTCATGTCAGCATAGTTCAGACCTTCTTCAAAGATGGGTACTTTGGATGAATCAATTTTCAGAGTTACATTGCTTGCCTGAGCCATTTGAAGCCCATGGCCCAACAATCCAAATCCGGTAACATCCGTACACGACATTCAGCACCAATATTATTTAATTGTTTCATACTGTCATTAATTTTTTCTTCAGCGTTGTTTGATGCTTTTCCTGCCTTAAGTGCAGTTGAAATAATTCCCGTTCCAATCGGTTTCGTCAAAATAACCGCATCACCGGATTTTGCCCTGTCATTGGTAATGAGCTTATCAGGATGAACAATTCCGGTGACCGCTAAGCCATATTTGGGGTCTTCATCTTTGATGGTATGACCGCCAAGAATTACCGCCTTTGCTTCCAGAACTTTGCTGCTTCCGCCTTGTACAATTTGTTCAAGATATTTTAAATCCAGTTTAGCCGGAAAGCCAACTATATTCAAGGCGGTAATTGGTTTTGCTCCCATAACATAAATATCGCTTAGGGAATTAGCCGCGGCAATTTCACCAAAAGTGAAGGCATCATCCGCAATCGGTGTTAAAATATCGACCGTCTGGACAATAGCGATTTCATCTGTGATTTTGTAAACCCCCGCGTCTCCAACAGTATCGTATCCAAAAATGAGGTTTGGATCAGTAAATTTTGGCAAATGGCGCAAAACTTGCGCCAGGTCTTCCTGACAGACTTTAGCCGCTCACCCGGCAGCAGCGACCAAACTGGTCAGCCTAACTTGATCTTCCATGCAATCAATCTCCATTATTTTAAGGGGTAAATATAAAATTATTTTCACAATATTCCAATATTTTTTTTGCATATTTTCAGATTAGATTCCCAACAAGTGCCGCTCAACAAGAAATTATTATCATTGATTTTTATATGGAAAATTAATACATTGCCCCAACAATGGACATGATAAAACGAGTGGCAAAAACAATGATAACCTGAATTATTCACAAACATTAATTAAAAAATGCGGGATAAAAAATATGTCAAATTTACCTTACCTCGTTGTAAGTGATGGCAAGGGAAATACATTTGAAGTTCCAGAATTGCGAATGGTAGGCGCGGCATTAAACAAATATATGTTGCCAGGGTCGGATGAGCTAATCCCTCTACCAGTTGGGAGCGATTTGTTTGAGCTGCCCGGGTGCAAGCCGGTTGGCTATAATCCAGAGACCAGAGAATTTGTTTTATTGGAAGAATATCATGGACAAACAGTTTCTGCCGCCGCCGCTTTTATGGCACCAGCATATATGCAGTTGTATCGCGGCGCTTATGTAAAAGCTTATAACGCGCCCACGCTTCCGTTATATGCTTATACTGCTGTGGGATGGAAAAATGGAGAATTCTAT
>NBLI01000069.1 GCA_002084535.1 Candidatus Zhuqueibacterota bacterium 4572_119 | reverse complement strand
GCTGAAATTGTAATCAAAACTATTTGACTTAAAATTATACCACAGGTAATTTCTCATCACATAATAACGGTTGAGATAACTGCCGAGAATATTGATGCCAACTTTAGCACCATCAATTTCATTATACCAGATTCTTTGCCATAAGAATAAAGCATATTCATCCCTGGGCAAATAATACATGCTGGTAAATTCCGGGTAATAAAGCACCTTTACTTTCGGAGTGCCGTTATTGAACCTGTTTTGATCCAACAAAATATCCCGCGGATCAAGGCATATTTTATCAACTTTTGAGTCGGTCAAAAATTCAATAGTTGCCTGATCCTTGATTCCGTTTCGCCTTTCAATAATTGTATCGTTCGCGGCTGTTATCAATTCCGTTTCAAAGGGTAAAACCGTGTTACCCAGGTTTTTTACATGAACTTGCGTCATGTACTGATTGGTTGGTGTTTTCGTTGAAACAGTACCCAAACAGGCATAGTCAACTTTGGGAATGCCATTAATCCATTGATTAAAAAAGTCATCAAGATTTTCCTCACTCACCTCCGCGCAAATAGTTTTCAAACACGCCATATCAACATGTTTGAATTGCCAGCGCTCATAATAAATTCTCAGCATTTCAAAAAATTTTTCTTCGCCAAGCAAATAATTCAAAATTTGAAAAAACTGCGTTGGTTTTGTATAAACATTATAACCGTAATGATAGGAATCATTCAACAGGTGGCTTTCCGTTGCCATGGGCTTTTCAAATCCACTATAAAAATAATTATATAATGAATTGAGTTTTACCGTAGATAATTTAAAATAGGGCTTAAATTGATTTTGCAGCAGTTTAATTGGCATGCTTGTTTTATACGAAGGATCATAAACACCATATTTATCCTGTTTGTTCAGATCGGTTAAATAGGTCACTAATCCCTCATCAAGCCAGCCGTCTTTATGCTCGTTGTTTGCCAGCGCGCCATAAAAATACATGTGACAAATTTCGTGAAACACAAGGGAAAACTCATAATACCCAAGCACAGTCATCATCGGGTATTCCATTCCGCCATCGGTTAAACCCTGGCAAACCGTAATCTGCGGATAAGGGAATTTCCCGATGTTTCGTTCCAACCAGTTCACGGCTTCGATAGCAGCATTCAGCGCCTGATTTTTCCAATTATTAGCCGATTTTTCTTCATACAAAACATGGATTTTCACATCCCCCGCGTTCCCGGTTTCAAACTTTAAATCTGGACTTGCCGTCCAAACAAAATCATGGACATCTTCCGCGAAAAATTTGATCGTCCGTGTATAGCCCTTTTCCTCGATACGATTTGATACGTCCAAGCCTGAGTCAATATGAGATTCGGATGTCGATGAGCTCCAGCCGGGATCACCAAACAAGACCTCTCCTGTACCAGCAACAACAAATGAATCCGGCACAATTATCGTAACCCCAAAATTACCAAATTCACCGTAAAATTCGCCTAAATAATGATAAGGTGAAGCATCCCACCCATTTTTATCATACACACACGGTTTAGGATACCATTGGCTGATTTCATAGAAATTTCCCTTGTAACCGCTTTTATCATATTGTACATTAAAACGCCTTATCTTCACACTAAAATTAGCACAAATTTCCAATATTTCACCAGGCAATAAGTGTGGCAAAATCTGGAGCTTTAGCAATGTGCTATCCGAATTATATTCCGCACGATATTCAACCGGTTGTTCTGCCGGGGACATTTTTTTCAAGAATACGCAATTCACTCTCATCCAGCCGGTTTCATCAGGAGAATTAATTAAGTTGATGGAAGCCGCTCTTGCTTCCCTGTCCATGACTGAACCTTTTTTAAAAGCATTGGGATAAAGGTGAAAATATATTTCGGAAAGTGTATCAGGCGAGTGGTTATAATATGTTAACTTTTCATGACCAGATAATTTACGGTTGGTGTGATCCAACTCCACAGAAATTTCATAATCAACATGTTGCTGCCAATAATCAGCACCGGTTACTTTTTCAAGCCCCCAAAAAGAAACCAAATAGATGATCAAAAAAATATTCTGCCTGAGTTTTCTCATTGCATGGCTTAATTAATACATTTTACATAATCAGGTAATTTTATTCAAAATAAATTAATATACTTTTCGTCAAATCATGATGGATTTTATATCACAAGGAAAACAAAATGATTTTATCGTATTATTGCTTCGTTTCAACGCGGTTAAATTTAAAGGGAATGAAATAACCAGGATGTAATTTTTTTTTATCCAAATGATTCAACCGCGTGCGAAAGCTTTTCTGGCGTAATCGGAATCACGCCAACTTCACCACATACCACACCGGCAGCGTAATTTGCCAATGTGATTGCCTCCCGTACATCCGCCCCGGAAGCTAAAGCTAATGTCAAAGTGCTAATTACCGTATCACCAGCGCCAGATACATCGTGGACTTTTCGAGCTTTTGTTGGAATTTTAAAAAACTCATCATCGGAACTTAGCAAACACATTCCCTGCTCACCCAGTGTTATCAGAACATATTTGCACTGTAAGCGTTCCTTCATGCGTTCACATGCTTTACCAAGCTCTCTATCCGAATTAATTCTCAAGCCTAAAGCTGATTCAATTTCTTTGCGATTTGGTTTAAATAAAGTTACTGATTTATAGCTAAAAAAATTATTAAATTTCGGATCTACCGTTATTATCTTCTTATGCTGATTTGAGAGCTTTATAACCTCCTCGATGACGGTCTTTGACAAAAGCCCTTTATTATAATCTTCAATAATAACAGCATCAACCTTGGGAAGACAATCTTTCACAGCTGAGATAATTTTATTTGCTGTCTGATCATTAATAGCCGCTTTGGATTCCCAATCCGCTCTGACTACGTGTTGATTATCAGCGATTATTCGTGTTTTTACTGCTGTAGGTCTTGATGCATCTTGTAAAATGTAGTCAGTTTTAAATGTCAAACTTTGCATCAGTTGTATAAGTTCAGAACCCGCAATGTCTTTACCAATAATACCGACAGGGATCGGTTGAGCTCCCAAAGAATGAAGATTATACGCAACATTTGCGGCGCCGCCTAACCTGGTAAATTCGTTAGTTAATTCAACAACAGGAACCGGCGCTTCAGGTGAAATTCTGCTTACCGAACCTTCCAAATAGCGGTCCAGCATAAGATCGCCCAGTATGAGGATTTTTTTATCTTTAAACTTATTAAAATATGACGCTAACGTTTCTGATGTTATCGCAACCATTCTCCGCTCTCACTATGTTTTTAATATATATATGTTTTATCAAAAAGTCAACAACTTTTTACGATATATTGAATTTAACCGACTCTGAATCATACGTAACCAAATATTTTTTCTATGCATTAAGCGGCAATTCAATTATCCCTATTTTTTCGTTTTCAAGATTATAAATCGCGATCGTTCTTTTCCCGTAAAGCCAACCACCGCATTCACCGGGATTTAGAATTTTTGTACCATCCGCCAATATTTTGTATGAAGCAATATGATCATGCCCATAAATGATAAGATCGTAACTGCTCTTGTCCAATACTTCCGGCAAAATTCCAGGATCGTGCAGGACAAGAATTGATTTATTTTTTATTTTCAAATGAAAAGGTGGTTGATGAACTTTCCCTTTGAATACCTTGAATAATCCAAGAACTTCACCATCATTATTTCCAAGCACAATTTCAAACGGACAGTTCAGTTTGTTCATTTCTTTGAAGGTGAAGGGTGCAACCAAATCACCAGCATGAATAACCAGGTCCACTTTCTCCTCGTTAAACCTCTCAACTGCCGCCCGGATTGCCGGGAGGTTATCATGGCTGTCAGCCATGAAACCAATTTTTTTAATATCTGACATTCCTCCCTGCTCTCATTTAAATAATATTGGCACTGAAAATTCCTGACGCAGATAATTCCGGTCCAAAAATCGTAATTCTCCAAACATACAAAATCCTTCAGGGGCAATCCTGGGACTTTTATCCATTGTAAATTCCATTTTTTTCTGAATCGATGGATATAAATAAAACAACCGGTCGCTTCCCGAATAAACTTTAATTTTGACCTGATCCGTAACATAATATTTTTCAGTAAATATAAACTCCCAGGATTGATCGTAATCCGGGTACACAGAAGCAGCAACCAATTCAAGTGTATAAAACTCGTCTTTTATGTAGCTCAATTCTATTTTCCCCCGGTTAAAGGAAAGCGCATTTCTGGCTACTGATTTTCCCCTCGAGTTATAAATGTTCACAGCGACATCAGACATTTTCAAAAAAGAATCTTCTGTAAAATCAAAAACAAACTCTACCTTGTGAATTCCTGGTTCAGGAGAAAAGTTGTATGAAAATGTATCCGTATTCTTCACTATTTTTTTTCGAACTTTCCGGTACCCGGATATTTCTCCCCTGCCAAATCCGTAAAAGGGAGTAACAAACTGGTTTATTACGCTTAGCTGACCGTGCGGTTCCTTACCCAAGGCATAAACATAATCAGTAATGACTGGTGGTTCAATTCTAAATCCATTAAATAAAATTTTTAAATCATAAAAAGATGACTTCGTTTGCCGAAAATCAGACCAGACATCAAGCTCCCACACACCTTGCTCTACGTCTTTTTCGGCGACAATTTGAATATTTCCCTTTTCGTTCAAACTTTTCACCGGTGAAGTTTCATAAAATTTATTCCCTTCCGGTGTGAATAAGCTGCTTTGAATGTGGCAAAATTTTCCCTTAACCGGTTCAAGTATTATTTTCGCTGCTGTCGCGCCCGGAGGTACAAGAATAAAATACCGGTCAACATCTCCCGGATCAATAGATTGCTTTTCAAAGACCTGTTGATACTTGTTATTAGAATCAAAAACATAGGGAACAATCACTGTATTTAAAAGCTCAAATTCAGCATTTGAATCACTTTTAGCAAAACCTCTCCCCTTGCGAATAGCTGTAATTTTACCGCAATACATACCCGGCTGCTCCATCAATTTTTCATTATATCTAACAGCTATTTCTGCTGGTTGTTCTCCCTTTATATAAACAGCTTTTTTCACCGGTTTGAGCCAGGGCGCTGAAGATTTTAGGTAATAAGAACGATAAAAGTTCGCCCTTTCATCAGCTTCCAATGAATCATGTAAAATCGGCTTAACCCGAAAAACCTGTTGTTGAGAATTACCGGGGAAATATCCACTGGTTCGCCAATAAGCGGCTTCTGCTTCCCCATTCTCCGAGGTCGGACAATCAGTCTCAATTTCGTATTCAATGACCTGGTTCTTTTCACCAAAATTATTCATGGACTTCAAAAGCAAAAAAGCTTCCGGCACATTTATCACACCATTTCCCTGATCCAGGAATGAATATCCCTTTAAAGGTTGAGCACTGAACTTCAGTGCTTTTTTAATTTTCTGTCCGGTAATTTTTTGTTCAGGGAAAATTTGCGCGCAACCACTCAGTAGGAGCGCGGCAGCTCCCGCTGTCTGGGGCGCTGCCATACTTGTACCGCGCATGAAATCATTATCCGTAAAATTTGGTACCGTTGAAGAAGCTGCTCCAGGCGCTATGGCGTCGGGTTTGTTCAACTCACCCCCACGAGCGCTGAATTCAAATATTTTGTTGGTTTTTAATTTCGCGCCAAAAAGCTCATTAGCATCAGCAGCCGGCAAACAAGCGCCCACAGAAAATGCCAGTTTGGCAGCCGCCGGTGTTCCGGTTGTAGAAATGCCGGGGCCATCGTTTCCATTACTAACGACGACAAAAATGTTGTCGTTGTAGGTAAGCAAATTATTAATCAACCTGTCCGCGTCGCTTTGCCCTTCCCTGATTGATCCGATTCCATAGCTTATGTTTACAATGACTGTGCTTTGATGGGTGAATGTATAATCTTCAATAAAACTCAATGCCTTTCTCAAACTTCCGCTTACCGTACATCCGCCGTCGTAAATTCCACTGCCTATTTTCAAACTAATCACCCGGGAACCCGGCGCGACACCATTATATCCAGATTGACCATGAATCTCATATCCGGCAGCAGTTCCAGCCACGTGTGTCCCATGCCCATCATCATCAAAGTGAAATGATACCTTCATATCATACGGTAGAATGTTTATTCCAAATGTCATTAAAGAACGATCATAACGCTCATTACCACCGCGTAATTGAAAACTATCAAAATTCACCCGGTAATCCCGCATCGGTTTTTCATCTTCAAGATGCAAATCGCCATCGGTATCGACATAAGCCACCCAATACAGCGTGTCCGCGTTTTCTTTTTCGAAAACCAGCACGCCAAAAACATCGTCATACCTGCCATTATTATTAATGTCGTAAACCTGTGAATTTTTAAAACGGATTTCATCCAAATAGCCAATTAAATACTCTCCCTCAACCGGAAATTCTTGCAGCAAATGATAATTGTACAACCTGAAGCCATCCGGGTGCTCGATAAATTTTTCGTTACCTTGACTACCTTCTTTCCCTGGATAAAGAGCGACATCACCCTGACCCGAAAAATCCCGCACATCGATCACTTTTGTTTCACCGGTCGAGGTTTTGAGCAGTCCGGGGACACCCATATCCACACCACTATCCAAAATAAATATCACCTGCCCTCTACCATCATAAGCGGGATTTTGATCGATGAATTGTTTCGCGCCAATCGCTGTCGTATTAAGAAAGCTCCATTCATTCTTTTCCCCTGCTTCAGATAACGCCAGTAGCGGGTTGAAAATAAAAATTATTGTTGCAGCTAATAATAACAAAATCAAAATTTTTATGTTTTTCATGGGAAAACTCCAGAACAGTTCTCAAAATATTTGTCTGGTTTGAGAGGCAGAATTTGATAAAAAATTAAGTCCCCACAACCCCGTAGCTTTCAGTTTAAAAGAATTGCTATGTTCTTTTCGTTGACAATTCACAATTGACAGTTCACAATTGACAATTATTCGCGCCTATTTATTTTAAATATTTTGTTCTGAACGAATTTAATTGCCAATTGAAATTACATTCCGTCCCCAAAGGGACTCTGAAAGTTTTTTAAACATTTTTCTATAAATATATCGTCGCTAACGCGACTTCCATTAATCTGAAATAGAGAGTTTGGCAAATGGCATTAAACAAATTTTTATCGATTGTCCCCCTGGATTTCAATAATTTTTCCTTTGACGGTTCCGCCGGTCCCGCAGAACTGCTTTATTTCTTTAGCCAAATCCTTTATATTTTCAGGACCTTCCTGGAAGCCTTCAACAACAGTTACCTTTTTGCCGCCTCGTCCTTTGGTTTGAAGAAAAATTTTTATTGTTTGTTTAGCCGGCGGTAATTTTCTTACATCAATATTTTTTCCATCATCATTTTGAATTTGTTTTCTCGTCTCAGGATCAGTGGAATAAACCAGCCTGGAATTTCGGTCTTTCATTATACTACCTTTATTAATAAAATTGAATTTTGAAATATATAAGTCAAATATTACAATTACAAAGTAAAATTGTTATTGACAATTACATCACAAATCTCGGAGCATTCAATACTATCGTTTCAATAAACGTTTGACATCAAACAAGTCATAAACATTTTGCCACAATAATCGCTCCAGAATTCCACCAACATCCCCAATTTGAAGCCATCCCTCCTGTACAAGTTCAGAGATTGCCTGGGCTATCCCCAATTCTGCGAGCTCCAAATGTCCCGGCACCAATTCAACCAATGACACATCACCGCCAAACATAAAAATTTTATTCACCGGAACAGCCATTAAAAATTCCTTTAAAAAACGTACCGATGCAGCCGGATTGATCATCCAGGACCAGCACATATCAATATAAGCATTCGGATAATGTTTTGATAAGGCAATGGTTTCATCCTGATGGGGGTAATTCGCGTGCATAAATACAAAATTTACATCCGGATGCAGCCGGCAAAGCTCGCTCATGTCTCCCGCGTTGTGGCGAAGATGATGAAGCCGCATCTCCGAATGTCCTGCCAGAAATCCTGTATGCATTTTATAAGGTAAGCCATACTCCGCTGCTTTATTTACAGAATAATGAAACAGATAATCTTCCAGCGGTTTCCGTGTTTCCCGCGGCATTTTCCATTCCTCTTCCGCGCTGAAATTGAATGTCTTTTCCGCTTGCTGCGGTGTCCATTGCTCATAGTCTATCTTTCGACGATAAGCCGTCTGATTCTTTACCGCTATCGCTTTTTTTCCATACAATTCATAAGCCCTGTCAATAGCTGCCAGGCAATCCGAAAATGATTTGATTTCATCATCTAATAAATTCGCGGCGATCTTCAATTCAAAATCCGAACTGATAAATGTATCGCATAAATCCATCAAGAACAAATCAGGAAACTCAGTCTCCCGGAAAACAGGTTCATCCAGAGCATTGATTTGACAGTGGTCGATTCTGCAAACGTCCTTCAAAATATTTCGGGTGAAACCGGGTTTAAGAGTACTTTTTATACCGTCATTAACACTCTTCCAATTCGAATCTGTGAGATCCTCTTCACCATACAGGATACGTACTGTTTCTCGTACCATTCTGCCATATCCGGTAAATCGAATTTTCTGCCACCATGGCCGGATAATTTTCCATTTTTGTTCAGGATCGATTTTGGGATCGGTAATTTTTTTCAAATCTCCTGAAGCCATACCAGCAGCAATCAAATCGGCATCAACGTATTGGCAGAAAAGCAAACCGATGTCATTTGACGCAGGTACATTTTTACCGGTTAACCGGTCATTTTCTTCGAGCAGGTGTTCGTGAGTGTCGGCGATGGGTATCTGATTTATTATTTTCAGTATTTCTTTTTTCATTTGACCTTGTGAAATTGAAATGTGCTTTATTGTTAATATCATAAAATATAGAAAATGTTAATTTTAAAAACAAGTTAAAATTCTTTTACATTGTAATACTTTAGTTAATAGTGGAAAAAGGAGTACCCTGCCTTTATGCAATGTTTCTTTTAAATATCGGTTCAAATTAAAAACAATGTTGTTAAGTTTTCGGTTTCACAATAATAAAATATTTCTTATATTTTAATAATGGGTAATCACATTTTAAAGCATGGAGATCAAAGATATGGAAAAGACGCAGCCGGATAAAGAAACAATGTACAGGGCACTATTGAACCGTGATAGCAATTTCGAAGGGATATTTTTTGTCGCCGTAAAAACAACAGGAATTTTTTGCCGACCCGGCTGTACAGCCCGAATGCCCAAACAGGAAAATGTAGAATTTTTCTATACCGCCCGCGATGCATTATTACACGGCTATCGTCCTTGCAAGATATGTAACCCGATGGGCTTAAAAGGAGAAATTCCTGACTGGCTCAAACCTCTTTTTGATAAGATCAAACATCATCCGAATATTAGATTAAAAGATTTTGATCTCGTACAAATGGGACTGGAACCCAACCGTGTCCGGCGTTGGTTCAAAAAAAATCACAACATGACTTTTCAGACATATCTTCGAACTTTGAGAATCAGTACAGCATTCGGTAGAATAAAATATGGAGAAAAAGTAACCGAAGCAGCCTTTGACTCCGGGTATGAATCTTTGAGCGGTTTCACTGAATCGTTCAAAAAAGCCACGGGCTTTTCGCCTATCCAGAGTCAGCAAAAACAAATGATCAATGTTACAAGAATTTTGACACCATTGGGTCCTTTGCTGGCAGGGGCAAGTGAAAAAGGAATTTGCCTGCTGGAATTTGTCGACCGAAGAATGATTGAAACACAAATAAAAAGATTGAAGAAACTATTGAACGCGGAATTTATGCCAGGTGATAGCGACTTCTTTCCTGATTTAAATAATCAGCTTAAAGAATACTTTGAAGGGACAAGAAAAGAATTTACCATTCCGTTAGATTTACCGGGAACTGAATTTCAAAAAAAGGTCTGGGATGTACTCACAAAAATTCCTTATGGCACTACCCGATCATACAAAAAGCAGGCTGAAATTTTGGGCAATCCCAAAGCCATTCGCGCCGTCGCCCGCGCCAACGGAGATAACAGAATCGCCATCATCGTCCCCTGCCACCGCGTTATTGGTGAAGACGGAAAGTTGGTAGGTTATGGCGGCGGATTGTGGCGGAAGCAGTATTTGTTGAATTTGGAGATGGGGAATTTGGGATTATAATCAGATAGCTT
>NBLI01000068.1 GCA_002084535.1 Candidatus Zhuqueibacterota bacterium 4572_119 | reverse complement strand
AAAGAATTGTATAAAGGGTTATTTTTTTTATTTGAACCAAACCGTTTGTCAGGAGAAAATGGATTCCCCACAGCATTGCCAAAACAGGCAAAACAAAACTACCATATCCAATGGTGTTTTTGAACAAAAAATTTGAAATCCAGCCACCAGCAAATCCCATTTTATGTTCTACCTGATTTGAAGAATCTAATGTTGTCTGACTGGTTAAAAAAAACAACAGGCTCAGGAAAATAAAAACACTCAAAGAAATGAGCAAAATTCCAATAATTCGTATTTTCTTTTTATTATCCATTCCTGAATCCTTATCTTAATATTTCAAAATTCATGAATTTTTATCCCGCATTTGTACAATTCTACCGTTTATAAAAACCGGTATAATTGGCAATAAATCAACAGCGCCACAAAACTCCAGGTCATGTTTATTCCCTATTTCCAACAATCGCTTTCCGTGAGAAGTTTGATACAGCATGGACAGAATATTTGTTGAAAAGTTTTGATACAAGGTTAACGCAGCGCCAGCCCCATCGTTCATTTTTATAATTGTGTTTTTATTGTCAAGCAATGATGCAATGAGCATTCCTCCACAAACAACATCCTCAAGTCCAAACTTACCATTCTTCCCAGCACATAAAATAATAATATCTTTTGAATTTTCAAACAAAAATTTACTTATTTTTGATAAATTAACAAAACTGCATACAACTGTTTTTCCGACTTGTTCCAAATACGAAAATAGTCTCGCGCCATTCGTGCTCGTAAAAACTATTTCTTTATCTTTAACAACCTCTTTGGTATATTCCAGTGGCGAATTCGACAGATCAAAACCTGGCACCAAAACCTCATTCCGTTCACCGCCAAGTAAAACGTTCTCCTTCCCAAGCTGTTTTGCTTTTGCCAGCGCGTCATCGACTTCTGTAACCGGAATTATTGAATGACAGCCATTATTCAATGCAGCTATCATGGTTGTGCTTGCCCTGAGAACATCGATAACCACTGCCGTTTGATTTTTACCAAGTTGTGTTGTATCAATCTCAGTTCGGTTCACACAAAGTGTTAATTCCAATTGTTTCATTATGTCAAATTACCTGCTTTAATTGAAGGTGATTTCCAGTATAACCATACACTAAACGGTAAAAAGCAGCGATTGGATAAAAACGCTGCTTTTTTAATTTTGTGAAGAATCTAAACATCTTAAATTTTGCAAATTTTATTTTTAATAATCTCTTTCATAAAAAGGGGTTTTAACAATTCTGGCAGGCAATCTTTTGCCACGTACTTCCAGTTCAATTTTATTGCCAACATCGGATTCATCAACCTTAACATAGCCCAAACCAATAGGCTTATTCAATAAAGGCGAATACATTCCGCTTGTTACAACTCCGGCTTCACCGTCTTCAGTAAAAATCGGGTAACCGTGTCTGGGAATTGCTTTTCCTTCAACTTCAAATCCAACAAGTTTCCTGTTTATGCCAGCTTGTTTAATTTTTAGTAAAGCATCTTTAGCAATAAAATCTTCTTTTTTCTTGAGTTTGGTGATCCAGCCCAATCCCGCTTCAAGCGGGTTTGTCGTTTTATCTATGTCATTCCCGTATAAGCAATATTTTACTTCCATTCTAAGCGTATCTCTCGCGGCAAGCCCAATGGGTTCAATATTGTATTCCTGTCCGGCATCCATTATTGCGTTCCAAACCTTCACTGCATATTCATTGGGAATCATTACCTCGAATCCATCTTCACCGGTATATCCGGTACGCGCGATCATGGCAGCTACTCCGGCAACCTCACCGTCTGCCAGCCAATATGTTTTAATTTGGGATAGGTCTGTCCGAGTCAATTTTCGCAGCGTATCCATCGCGTTTCTTCCCTGAACCGCCAACAAAGAAAATTCATTACTCCGATTTTTAAAATCCACGCCATCTGTCAAATGCTCTTTAATCCACTGAAAATCTTTTTCCAGGTTAGAAGCATTCACCACCATTAAAAATTTATCAGGAAAACGATAAATTAAAAGATCATCAACAATTCCGCCATCCTCATAACACAAGGCAGAATAGTGCGCCTGATAGTCATTTAATTTCCTAACATTATTAATCGTCATATATTGTAAAAATTCCTCGGCACCAGGACCACGAAATTCAAATTCGCCCATGTGAGAAACATCAAAAATACCAACAGTACTTCTTACGCGAACATGTTCCTCTTTTATCCCTTTATATTGTATCGGCATATAATATCCGGCAAACTCAACAACCTTAGCGCCTAAATTTTTATGAACATCATAAAGAGCTGTTTTTATAATTTCCAATCTCTTGCCCTTTCAAGTTTTAATCGCCAATTATTCAAATATTATTTTGGCTGTTAATTAGTGCATGAACGATCACTATTAAACAGTGTCATTTCTCTCCAGCAAAACGGGATCAAAATAACAAAATTAGGAGTTTCCTTCAGACACTAATTACAGTCGATCGATTTAAAAAATGAAAATAATTAACTTCCAAATTTATAAATTTTGTTCGTTTTTGTCTGTTTGACTTTTTATTCTAAAATACATAACCGTGCAAAACGTTATATATATAATTTTTTTTGAACCGACAATTTATTTTTTAACTGCCTTTACAGCCTGATCGATACGATCAAGAGCCTTCTCAATATTTTCTACTGAATTAGCGTACGAAAATCTAAGGTAACCATCTCCATACTTTCCAAATGCTGTACCGGACAGCGCGGCGACTCCATAATCAGTAAGCAGAATATCAGCGAATTTTTTGCCATCAATGCCCAGCTCTTTTATATTCGGAAAAACATAAAAAGCACCATTGGGTCGCAGGCAGCTAATTCCATCGATTTGATTCAGCCCATCAACGATTACATCGCGGCGTTTTTTAAATTCAGCAACCATCTTTGTTACTTCATCCTGCGGACCAACTACAGCTTCAACCGCGCCAAGCTGAGAGAAGGTACAGGTACAGGAGTTGCTGTTAATTTGTAATTGGGTAATCTTCTCGGCCAAATCTTCAGGCATAGCGCCATATCCCAACCGCCAGCCAGTCATGGCGTAAGTCTTGGAAAATCCATCCAGAATAATCGTACGTTCCTTCATTCCGGGGATTGAGTAAATTGATTCATGCTGACCTTCATAGATGATATTGAGGTATATTTCATCGGAAAGAATATAAATATCCTTTTCAATGGCAATCCTGGCTACAGCTTCCAGGTCTTGCTTGCTCAATATGCCTCCGGTTGGATTTTGCGGACTATTTAGAATAATCATTTTTGTTTTATCGCTTACAAGGGATAAAAATTCATCAACATCAAAGCTAAATCCTTTTTCTTCCCGTAGCGGATACGGCACGGATTTCGCTCCCACAAAATCGATCACTGATTCATAAATCGGAAAACCGGGATTGGGGTACATCACTTCATCGCCTTCGTTTATAAGCGCCAAAATATTAAAAAACATAATCGGTTTTCCACCCGGAGTTACTACAATCTGGTTGGGACTGATTGAAACATTTCTGCGTTTGCTCATATCTGCTGCCAAAGCCTCTCGCAACACGGGCAGCCCGGCTGCCGGACCATAATGAGTTTGACCTTCATTTAATGCCTTGGTAGTTGCATCGATAATATTCTGTGGCGTGTCAAAATCTGGCTCACCAATTTCAAGATGAACAACTTCTTTACCTTTGGCTTCCAATGCTTTTGCCTTTGCCAAAACCTCAAAAGCTGTTTCTGTCCCCAGGTTTTCCATTCTATTAGCTAATTTAACCATATTCTTTCCCCTTTTCATTTTAGTCAACTTTTAAAATAAAATTAGGTATATTTCAGACAATGTAATTTATAATTAGTCAAAATACTAAAATTACAGCTTTTTATTACAGATCAAGATAGTAAAAATATACTTCATTGTCAAGATTTTTCTCATTCGGGTGAGTGCAAAAAAAAGCCAGTAAATATTATTTACTGGCTTTTTTTCAATTTTTTCTTATTACCATATTCGGCTGATGTCATTAAAAATGACGAACAGCATAAAAGCAAGCAAAATCACCATGCCCACCTGCTGAATGATGAGCTTTGCCTTGTCAGGAACCGGACGCCTTATCACAGCTTCGATTAAAAGAAACACAATATGTCCACCGTCAAGTACTGGTACGGGGAGAAGATTGATCAATCCAAGATTTAAGCTGATAAAAGCGAGAAAAATAATAAAGTTTGATTCTCCCTCACGCGCGCTATCCCGTGCCATTTTTGCGATCATTATTGGTCCGCCAAAGGCATCTTTAAACGAACGCTCTCCCCTGACAACTAATTTCACATAATGATAAGTAAGTCGTGTAATGTACCAACTATACTCAAATCCGTAGCTTACCGATTCAAAAAACGCTAATTTCTTTACCTGAACCGGATAACTAATCCCAATAAGGCCAACTTCTTTGCCCTGTATTTTTTCTCTATCAGGAATGATCTCTGCCTGAACTCTTTGTCCATCATGCTCCCAGATTATAAGCAACGGGTCACCGGCATGAGCGTGGATTATGTCAGTCATATCATTCCAGTTTTTTATCTGATTTTCGCCAATGGCGATAATCCTGTCGCCTTTTTGCATGCCGGCTTTCATGGCAGGGGAATCATTCTTTAAACTACCAACAACCGGTGGCAGAGAGAACTGTAAACTGTCAATTAATTTTGAATTAAAAGATGTTGTCACAATGTGGGTGTCCCGTCTCACCGTAAAGGTTGCCAGATCACTCTCGGTCAGCGCATTCTGAATATCTTCCCAGGTTTTAACTGAATGCTCGTTCAAAGTAAGAATTTCATCTCCATACAATAAACCTGTCTCACTTTTAATCTGCTCTGATTTAAATTTATCAATTACTAAGCCCTCGGGATCTTTTAAACCAACAAAATGAGCGACTGCGCCAAACAGTACCGCGGCTAACAAAATATTCATCAATGGTCCCGCGAAAATCACGAAAAATCTCTGGTAAACAGGTTTTGACATAAATTCATCCGGAGCCCCGGTAATTGATTCCGAGTCCATGCTTTCATCGATCATACCGGCCATTTTAACATATCCACCAAGAGGAATCCATGAAATACAGTAATCCGTTTCACCGATTTTCTTGCCAAACATTCGTGGCGGAAATCCCAGGGAAAATCTGTCCACGCGAATACCGACAAGTTTTGCGATTATAAAATGCCCAAATTCATGAACAAACACCAAAATACCAAGTATAATTATTAATCTAAATACAGCTTCAAACATGTGGTTCTCCAATCGTTTTTCAAAATATATCAAAAAATAATAGAAATAACAAATTCAGTAGAGTTGTTTTTTCCAGTCTTGCCTTTTTATAAATATCTTCTCTAATACACAAATTTTTATACCTGCACCAAAAAGTTAAACTCATAACAAATCTTCCTTGCCTCGTTTGTAAATTCGAGCATTCGTGGCAATGTTATATTTTCCAGTGCGTCTGTTGGATTAAAATCCAACTTCCAAAACCTCCTCTTTTTCTATGACTCTTTTAACAAAGTTCCTCGCCCAAATATCCGCCGCTAAAATGTCTTCAAGGTTCGGATTAAAAACAATGCTGTGCTTTTCCATTGCTAATTTTACAAAACCAACGATCTGGGTAAATTGAATTTTCTTGTTTAGAAATTTATTCACAGCAATTTCATTGGCAGCATTCAAAACCGCAGGTGCTGTCCCCCCCTGCTTGATGGCTTGATATGCCAGCGCCAAAGCCGGGAATTTATCAAAATCCGGTTTGTCAAATGTCAATTCCTTCAACGAAGTGAAGTCCATCCTTTCACTTTTCAAATACTTTCGCTCCGGATAGGTAAGCGTATATTGAATGGGGATTTTCATGTGGGGAATCCCCAGTTGAGCTTTTATTGATCCGTCCACAAATTCAACAAATGAATGAACAATCGACTGCGGATGTACCACCACCTCAATATGCGAAATGGGGATTTTAAACAGCCAAAAAGCCTCGATGACTTCCAGCCCTTTGTTCATCATTGTTGCTGAATCGATAGTTATTTTATCACCCATATCCCAATTGGGATGGTTCAGTGCCTGTTCCAGGGTTACATTTTTCAGTTCCTGCTTGGTATAATTAAAGAACGGACCGCCGGAAGCTGTCAGAATCAGCCGGCTAATCGTGTTCGCGTCCTCACCCTGCAAACACTGAAAAATCGCGCTATGTTCACTATCCACCGGCAAAATTTTTACGCCATAAATCCTGGCTGCCGAGATAATGACCTCCCCTGCCATCACAAGCGTTTCTTTATTTGCCAGGGCAACATTTGTTTTCCGCTTAATAGCTGCCAGTGTTGGCAGCAGCCCGACAGCTCCAACAAGCGCGTTTAAAAGTAAATCAATTTCCTTGTCGGAAGCCAATTCCTGCAATCCATCCTTACCCGTCAATACAGTAATGTTTAGCTTCTGAATTTTCTCAATAAAATCAATAGGGAAATCCGATCCGGTAATACAGACAATTTTTGGTTTGAATTTCAAACACTGCTGAAAAAGTAAATCCACCCGGTTGTGGGTGGAAAGCCCGATAACTTCTAATTCACTTTTTAAATTTTCTGCAATTTCTAAAGCATTTCTGCCAATGGACCCGGTTGATCCCAGTATCGTAATCCGTTTCATTATTGTCCCTGACAATCAAAAAAGATAAAAACCCCGGCTATTATTCATAACCGGGGCATCTGTCTGTTAGCGTAAACTCACACCTAAACCAACATTAAAACCCTGGACATTGCCAAAGTTATAGTCAGCATTAATAAAGACTAATGGAATAGGTTTCAATTTAAAGCCGAGATTATATCTCATGTTCTGTTTTGTATATTCTTTTTTGACATCTCCGATTCCCGGAAGCGTCAATTCAACTTCTAATTTATTATAATCAATACCGATACCGCCATATAAATCTATAAAAGGAAAGCCTTTGCTTACAACAAGAGCTCCGCTGAAAGCACTGATATTTCCAAAATCAAATTCGTCTGGCACTGTCAGGTAATGATATCCCGCGACAATGGCTACTTTTGGCAGCATCATATTTTGCAATAATCCGTATTTTACTCCAAAACCGATTAAAGTCAAATTTCCCTGCGGTTCCGCGTCACCAACCGGATATGTGAAAAATCTTCCGGTTGCCTCCAGATTCCCTGGTAATCCAACACTTGCTTGTATTAATGGCAAAGGCATCAGTGTCACATCACGAAAAACACCACCGCTCAATCCTTCTTCCTGGGGCCAGGGGAGT
>NBLI01000067.1 GCA_002084535.1 Candidatus Zhuqueibacterota bacterium 4572_119 | reverse complement strand
TTATTTTTAATTGATTAGCTGAACAGAAAACCCAATCGTTATTTTTATTGGTGTAACTTTGTGTCTTGGATACTTTGTGGCAAAACAAAACAAGCTGAATAGTTGCCCATAATTTATGAAAAATCTTAAAATACCAGGTTTTTAGAATGGACTCATTTATACTCGCCCGGCAGTTTCCTTTAATGATACTTTATCGCGCCACAACACATTTCTGAATTTCATGCGTTTGTATTCGTTTTGTTCCATTAGCGCACCGCGCTGTTACTTTGAAAAGATAAACCCCATTAGCCAAAGGTTCATAATCCTGATCCAATCCATCCCAAAAAAAATGATTAAAACCGGTAACCGCATTGAGCCGGCTCATTTTTCGGATAAGCCTGCCTGATGTAGTGTAAAATTTTATTTCCACATTACAATTCTGGTTCACCCAAAAAGTAATCTCTGTTTCAGCCGAAAACGGATTTGGATAATTTAGTAAATCCCTGATGATCAGCTTCTCATCAGAAACAACATTAAATTCCGCTGTGAGTTCGCTGGAATTATTGGCGTTATCCCAGGCTTTTATTTTTATGTGATAATTGCCTTCAGCCAAATTATCAAATTGATACAAAATTTTCCCTGTTGTGTAGCTGTCACGATCATATTGAAAATATTCTGTGAGATCAATTTTATCAT
Source organism: Candidatus Zhuqueibacterota bacterium 4572_119 (assembly GCA_002084535.1). Classification (GTDB taxonomy): domain Bacteria; phylum Zhuqueibacterota; class Zhuqueibacteria; order Thermofontimicrobiales; family Thermofontimicrobiaceae; genus NBLI01. The sequence goes on along the minus strand of NBLI01000067.1, from coordinate 16,761 downwards.
TTTCCGACTCGTTTAAAATCATCGTGATATTGTGACCAATCTCGCCCGTGATATTTATCCCGCTCTGTTCATCTTCAATCGTCAGATTAAGTGCCGCGTTTGGCTCAACAAAGCTGCCGGATTGAAAATCCTGCCCGGCAAACCCGAGTTGAATGGCAGGACCCACATTGTCAAAAAAATCAGTTTGAGTTCCCCCTACATACAATCCATGAACGAACCCGGAACCGCTATTGTGTTCATCACAATAAAAAACATTTAACCTGCCGTCAGTTCCACCGTAACTAATGTCTTTGGGAATAAAAAATTGACTTGTGAAGCAGTTGTTGGCCAAAGAGGCTTCTCCTCGATAAATTCTGTTCCCGGGCAGGAAATAGTGGTACTGTTCATATTCGCTTACCTGGTGAATTCTGAAAATACGCGAATCTTCTGCCGATAACAACACGCTGCCTTCCAATACACTGGTTGTATCAACCGGATTAGCGGCAAATCCACCAACTTGCATTTTTGATAACGCGCGAATGGAGTCTGGAGAATACTGAGAAATTTCTGTAGTAAAAGTTGGCACTGGCAGCAGCAAAGTGGGATCTCCCAACAAGTGATACAATTGGTCGTTTATCGCGTTTCCCTGTGAATTTTTTGCCGCCTTAACCGCATCCCCTAACCTGATTTTGGATTTGGAAGTTGGAAAAAGATTTCGAATCAATGCCCGGTTCAATGAGACATTGTTCGGCGCGATAGCCAACCGGCAGGCTGCCAAAACCGCAATGGCGCCTCTGCCGCTCACGGTAACCAGCTCTTCGGCAAAGCTTTGGAAATCCGGATCGTCGAAGCGTCCAAAGCTACAAGTTGCCGTCATCCAAAAAGCCTGTCTCGGTCCGTTGTCTATCAAGTGAAAGTGATCGGAAAGATGGAGCACATGCTCATGCGTCCAAAGACGGGGATTACCGTGTCCGATAAAATTTAGAAAAAGACTCCCCCTGTTTATTTTTTCCAGTAAATCTTCTGTCGCCGCGGGTTTGCGAAGCCCGGAAATTGAAGCGCTCTGAACAACAGGGTATTCTGTTAAATATATTTTGTTAATCTTAAAACTTTTCGGAATTAGATTCTCGGATAAATACTCGGCATCAGGGACGTGATCAACCTGGTCTATACCGCCTCCCTGTCCGAATTCATCATCTGCCACCATTGTAATGGTATTGCACCATTCCCCTATTTGAACCGAATTATGAAAGTCGATAATTTTTTTTACCGCATTGTATGCCTGGTCATAGGTGCGCACCGGCAGCCTGCCGATTGCCAGGTCCATTAAATTGTCATCTCCTTTAACGCAGACATACCAGTCATCCCTGGTACGGCAAATATTTTCACTCAATTCCAGGGTTTGATACGTAATCACCCAGTTGGGATCCTGATGCGAGATTCTGTTTTTATAGTCATAATCTCCGTCGCCAAAAAGTAATACATATTTTGGTTTTGGGTTCCAGTTTTCAAAAGTGAATTTAATAAAATTTCGAATCCCAACAGGGTCAGATAATCCGCCGGAAAATTCATCAAAAATGTCTGTTACCTTTATCACTTCAGTTTTCAAACTATCACAGTCTTCCCGGAGGCTTTTTAATCCCAGTGCAGCGTCATAAAAATCATCATAAGTAATAATCAAAAAATCCGCGCCACCTACAAATCCGCGCCAATCGGATGTTGCATCTTTTTCAATTTTGTCAGGTTTTTTAAATTCAGCAGGCAATAATGCCAGGTAACTTTTCGGCCTATTTGAAAAAGTAGAATCGATAAATTCTACATCACCTGATTGATACGAAAAATTTTCAATGACTGAAACATCGGCAAACCGGGATATGTCAAATAAGCGGACATCGGGTGAAGAAAACGACTGTATTTTGTATCGGTAAAATCCCACGGAATCCGGGCTGAAAAATTTTAATTGATCTTCATCGGTTCGCAAATATCTTTCAAAGCTCAGCTCAATCCAATCCATGTAAGCCAGGCTAACGTCATTTACCGGGTGATAATGAATGTTCAAATAATTATAACCATCGATGAGTTCAGCCTGGTGATTAAACGCTTGTATCTTTTGCCTGATCGTTATATAACGCCCTGAATAGCCATAAAATTCAGGCAGGCTTCCCACAAACACATCATTAAAAGAGCATGAAAACCGGTGCGCTCCACTGGACACACCTGCCACACAAATTTTGATCCATAATTTCTGGGTCTCTTTCGCTCCAGTAAGATTTAGCAAATAATCTCTGTCATTCGATGCCGCGCTGAAGTAATTTCCCAGCCAGCACCGCCCTGAATTTAAAATATTATTAAATTCATTTTCAACAAAAACATGATCTTTAAAACTATTAACATCATGGACAATACCCACCGGCGAAACTAAACGCGATTGCATTCGTTTGCCATTTGTATATTCCTGGTACGATAAAAAATATACATTGGATTGATTATAAAGATTCAGATAATGGGAAAATCTCCGTTCTTCTTCATCATAATTCCAGCCTTTGACAGATTTACCATAGAATAAAATGTAATCATTTTCATTAAAAACACCATCGCCGCCATCTTCAACAATGATCGCGTTTTCGATTAAATTTCCAGTTTCGGGATAGTCAAGCGATTCGCTTAATTGAAAACCACCATTGTTGTAAATCTTGAGCGTGCGGGGATTCAGCAAACTGATGTCCAATCCGCTGTTTATCAAATCCTCCCCGGTGATTTTATAAATTCCCTCTCCAACAACATGAATTTTATATAATTGTCCCAGGGATAAACTGCCTATCTGCTTCTCGCCTAACTCTGTGGGCAGGCGCCATTTACCCGCCTGCTCTGAATTAACTAAAATATTATCATACAATTCTGGCTGGGTCGAATGTGAGGTTTTTTTTAACGTTTTTTCTGAAGCAACAAATTCCAATCGTACACTTATCCGGCTGTAAATCTGAATTTGCTCAATCGCGGGATTGTACTGAACCGGGAAAAAATCGACCACGACAACTTGCTGATCGTTCATTATTTTCAAGTCAGAAACAACAGCGGGATTACCGGGGATTATTTGGTTGGATTGATAAGCGGATTCAGCTTCTCTGAACAACCATTTGCCCAGGTTTTCCTGGTCAATTTCCGGTGTGGGGATAATTTTGGTGTTAATGTTTTTTTCATTATTAAGTTCAACAATTTTAAGCGATACTTTTGCCCCGAAAGGCACACCAACAATTACCCTTCTGCAAGGGATAAACGGCTCACCCGGTGCAGTCTCAAAACGGCTATTGTCAAATTGAATTTTTGAATACAAATTTCCATCAACATTTTCAGACGTAATTTTTAAATTCCTGGTAATAAAATCAATGGTTAAGCCGGTTGAGGATTCAGCGCTTTTATAGACATCAGGAATCACAGCGCTAATTGCTGGTGATATAAAAAAAATGAGAATAAATAAACCATAATAAAAAACATGATGCTTTTGCATTTTATTCATATCTGATAACTCTCACGCAGTTGAGAAAATAAAAAGCAGTACAATAATTCGCAGCAAGGATTTAATTTCAAAGACATACTGGTTTTTGCATATTTTTGAAAAACACTTTCACTCATGTATTGTCGCTCAAGACCCTGATAACCCTTGTTTTTACATCCTGTTTTTTTACAACAACTCTGTCGTACAAAGCAATGCCGACAAATGTTAGAATCATCGTCCCAATACTGCCAATAATCCCCGCAGCTTCTCCTGAAGTTCCAATTTCAGGCAAATAATTTGTGCCCAAAAAGTAGCCTAAAACAAGTCCGAAAACCGGTAGCAAAAAAACAATTATAGAATGGCGCACAACCTGTTGAGGATCGATTTCTATTTCGACTTTGTCTCCTGGTTTAATCGAAAAATCACTTTTAACAACCAATTCAGCGCTGCCTTCTCCAAAAGCGCTGCACGCCTGGCAGCCTTCACACTGCTCGCCTTTTACAACGGTTACCCATGCGTTACTTCCTTCCACACGCTGAACAATTCCACACTCGTTCATAAAATCAACTCTCTTTTTTCCATTAACGCGTTAGTTCTTAAATTTTTTATATGATATATTTTACTTAATTGTTACGTGAAGGTTCAAAGATTTTATGGGCGGTTATAATAAATAAAAATTGCATAAAAAAAAGCCCCCAAAAGTTCGAGGGCTTAATAATTTTTCCTGGTTTTAGCCAAGATATTTTCTCAGCGGTTCTAACCGCGAACGATGCCTGAGTCTTCGCAAAGCTTTTTCCTTAATTTGCCTGACTCGTTCCCGGGTCAATTGAAAATGTTCTCCGATTTCTTCCAGCGTCAAAGGACGATCTCCTTCAAGACCGAAATACAGCCTGATAATTTCTGCTTCCCGCGGTTTTAAAGTTGAAAGTACTTTTTCAATTTCTACCTGCAGCGACTGTTCCATCAGAGAGGTATCTGGTGGATCGTAGCGGTCACTACGAATAACATCGAGCAGGCTATTCCCATCTTCTTCTTTAAAAGGTTCATCCAAAGAAAGATGCCTGGCAGAAGTTTTTACCACATCAGCCACATCAAAAGTTGACATTTCCATTTTCGTCGCGATTTCTGACATGCTGGGTTCACGTCCGTATGCTTTCTCCAATGATTCCAGCGCCCTGCCGATTTTATTAATGGCGCCAACTCTATTAAGCGGCAAACGAACAACCCGTGATTGTTCAGCAAGCGCCTGCAAAATCGACTGACGAATCCACCACACCGCGTAGGAAATAAATTTAAACCCACGGGTTTCGTCAAACCTTTGAGCAGCCTTAATCAATCCCAAATTACCTTCGGAAATTAAATCAGACAGGGGCAAGCCCTGACCCTGGTATTCTTTTGCAACACTAATCACAAAGCGAAGATTTGCTTTTACCATTTTATCCAGCGATTCTTCATCACCCTTGCGAATTTTGCGGGCTAAATCTATTTCATCTTCCGGATTTAACGGGGAAAATCCTCCAATTTCTTCAAGATACTTCTCAATTGACTGTTTACTTCTCGTTCCTGTACTTTTTTTCTTCTTGTTTACCATACACACCTGAAATTTTTATTTTACTTATCTGATATTCTGCTTTGTCTTCTTACTGCCTTATTGTGCTTCAGCCTTTTCTTTTCGCTGGGCTTTAAAAAATAACTATTCTTTCGATATTCCTTAATGATGCCTGCGCGTTGGCATTTTTTCTTAAATCTAATTATTGCGCGTTCAATCGGTTCGTTTTCTCCAACTTGTACAGTGATCATCTAAATCACATCCTTTCGCTCTAATAGGCATCTTAATATCTGAAAATTTTTTGTTTATATACTTCTGATATTGATAAAAGTTCCTTAATTTTGTTAATTATTTGTTTCTTTTAACGCTTTTTTTTTAATTCTCTTTTTCCACCTCATTTTATTGGTCAATAAATCCACCCTTCTTCGCAATTTTTAATAATAAAGAATAGTTATCCAGCCATTTTTTACCATAAATTTAACAGAGGTTTTCAACAGCAATCCAATAAAATCACATCTTTTCCAGATAATTAGATGCACAACAAGCTAATTTTATTCATTTTATTTTTTTTTTATTTTTACTTGATTTTAATATAGCAAATAAAAGTCCAGAAGTCAAGTCATTGTTGAAAAATATTTAATACACACGTAATTAATTATCCCGGCAGGAAAATTGTAAACAGGCTTCCCGCTTTTATTTCGCTTTCTACCTCTATCCTGCCTCCGTGATCTTCCACAATTTGCCGGGCAATTGACAGCCCCAACCCGGTGCCGCCTTCTTTGGTCGAATAATAAAAATCAAAAATCCTCCCGATTTGTTCTTTGTTCATTCCTTTACCTGTATCTCGGAACTTTACAACAATCCAAGGCAAGTGATCTTTGGACTCGCTTGGATTTTTTCGCTGCAATTCAACTGTGAGATTTCCTCCACCCGGCATTGATTGAATTCCATTCAGGATAATATTTAAAAATACCTGTTTTATCTTTGTCTCATCCAGAAAGACTGATATGTTTTGTTCATGGTAGCGCCTGTTCACTCGTACGCCTGATTGGAGGGCTTCGGCTTGTTGAGATATGATTAAATCATCCAGAAGTTTATTGAGATTTGTTTTTTTCCGTTCCAGGTTTGAAGGACGCGCCACTAATAAAAAATTATTTACCAGATCGTCAACCCGCTGAATCTCTCCCGCAACAATATCCAAATAATGCCGCAATTTTGAAATATTGGGATTGCGCTTATTGAATTCCCGCTTCATTATTTGCATGTTAATTACCATAGCGTTGAGCGGATTTTTAATTTCATGTGATAGTACTGACGATAACTTGCTCAAAGTAACAGCTCGTTCGGACCGTTTGAGTTCAATTTGAAAATTTGCCAATTTGGCTGCCATATCATTGAATTGTTCAGCCAGCATGGAAATTTCATCTCTTCCCAAATCAGGAATCCGGTATTTTAAATCTCCTGTGGCAAAGCGGTCAATCCCGGAAACCAATTGATTTACTGGTGTAACAATCCAGCGGGTGTACAAAAAGGCAATGAACGAGGAAAGCAAAATACTGATAACAACAACGAGAAAAATCTGGTACTTCATCCTGTTGGCAAGCGCGAAAGCTTCGTTAGTTGGTTGTTGAATAACAACTCCCCAACCTAATTTTGCCAGCGAAACATAGGCTGCCACCATTTCAACACCATCCTGGTTTACATAAATTTGCTGATCCTCTAATCCCAACGCAACCTGTCTCAAAATTTTCTTTTCCCGGAATATTTCATGCAAATACACTCTTTTCCTTTCGGAATGCGCGATATATTTTCCTGATTTGTCAAAAACAAACGCTTGTGCATTTTTGCCAATTACGCTGCCTTCAATTAAATCCCACATCACTTTCAGATTGACCTCCGCGAGAAGTATTCCCACATTGTCTTCATATTGAAAAATTGGCTCAGCCATTAGCATTACCGGCAGCATATCATCGGATAAAAACACCTCTGAACGATAATTTTCCCCAGTTGGAAGCACGCTTAAAAATTCTTCATTTACATACTTCATTGAATCTTCAATAAATGAAGATGAGATAATCACTTTCCCTGTCTTGTCCAGTAGCTTCATATCACGAAAAATCGTAAAATCGTTTACAATTTGATTTATCACCAACTCCTGTTTAATTTTTTTAGTCGCAATATTATAAATTTCCGAAGCGCCCAACCGCAATATTTTTTCGCCGTTCTCCAGCGCCATGTTTATTTCAATCGAGGAATGCCTCGCCAATTCAACTGTCCGGTTTTTATATGATTGCTTAAATGATTTCTGAGCGGTACTAATCAGTATCGCACCTGCCAACACAACTGGAATGGCAACCAATAAAATGTGTGAAATCATTAATTTAGTAATAAACCGATGTTTTATTTTAACCTTTTGTCCCGGCATATTCAATATTTTGAAAATGGATTCAGATGGTTAAGAATTACGTTGTTCCTAAAAAAAGCGATTAGCTATCAGCTTTCAGCAATTAGCCTAAAGATGCGACTGGGCGCACAGGATTCTCAAGATTAACTGGATTTAAAGTAGATTGATTTTGCAAGTTATTCAAATTTTGTAATTATGTTACTCAATTTAATCCTGTAATTCCAGAATATCCTGTTATCCCCGATTAAAAGAATCGGGATCTACGACCTGTCAAAAAAAAATATTTGTTAATACCCTGTGATCGGATACGATAAAAGCCCTATAACATTTGATATAACTATTCATTGTAAGTTTCGCGCAACAACAAAAATAAGGAAAATACGGCGCTTAATTTTTCCCTTAAAACGATCTCACCTATTCTCAAAAAAATTAAAAAGCAACTTTTTTATATTCTTTTTTTAGTATTTGCAATTCCAATAAACAAATGGAAGCAAACTTCTTGTTCTTGTTCGATAATTATTAAACTTTGATGTATTAACAATGTAGCGTTCAAGCCAGGGAAAAAACAAAAATGCCGCCGGGTAATCTTTACTGATTTGACTCTGTATAGCCTGAAACATGGTCACTCTGGAAGACAAGCTAACGTTATGATACTGGTCGATATATTTATCAGTTGTGCTGTTATGGTAACCTAAAAAATTATTAATACTGGTAGAATAAAAATATTTTCTAAAACTCTCAAAATCATCTCCAAATATAAATCCCATTAATATCACTTCGTAATCTCTTCTGGCTATTCTTTTCTTCAACTCTTTTTTACCAAGGGGAATAGTTACTACATCGACACCAATTTTATTCCAATCTATTTTTACCTGCCGGGCAATTTGTTCCTCAAGCAGGGCGCCTTTATCATAGATAATGGTAACTCTGAATGACCTGTTATTTTTATCCAGAATACCATCCCTATTCTGATCGCGCCAATTTGAATTATGTAATAAAGAAAGTGCCTCTCTTGGATTATATTTATAGCCTTTTAATTCAGCCATATGATTTTCAGATTCTTCCGAAATGGGACCATTCGCGTAAAACGCCCGGCTCTTAAAAATAATACTAAGAATATATTTTCTGTCGATGGCAAAGGTAAGAGCCTTTCTTACGGCAGAATCTTTTAAAATTAAATTCTTATTATTGTAAGCTAACATTTTAACAAAATTTGTATCCTTAAAGCGGTGGTGAATGTAAACCGATTTGGTGGACTTTGCTATCTCCTCCGCGATTTCATCACTTTCCGTGACCGTAAAATCAATTTTATCCGTTATCATTGCTGCTGCCAGGCTTCTTTCGGATTCAAAGAACTGAAATACCAACCGCCGCGGATGTCTGCTTGCTCTCCTGCCCGGGTATAATATTTTATAAATTAACCTGTTATGATTCCTCTCAACCATCTCAAGACTGACTTCAATATTTTCGTCAGAAAGGGGATAATAACCGCTTTCAACATGATCGATCACATGATCCGGATCAATTTTCCCGAACAGAGCGCCAATTACCAAATCCCGATTCCTGGTTTGAGCTGCTGCCATTGCTGGATCAAAGAAAATCGTAAAAAGAATCACCCCAAACATGAAAGAAAACCAGGATGTAAAAGAAAAATATTTCCGCGTTTTAAACTTTGGCACAAAAACTATTTCCTTTGCTAAATACGATTGTTTTTATGTTAATTCGCTATTCTGATGGCAAGATTCAAGACACAGCATTCAAAAAACTAAATATTATTGCAATAGAAAATATAAATTAATTTAATTTTCTACAAGTTATTTCATCTCGATTCGTAATGTCGATGAGACTGAAAGCAAGATGTTATATAAAATCACGCCTGTATTCATCATTAATGTTTGCCAGAAATAACTTTTTTTACGTAATACCATTGTAATATATTTCATTTAAAATAGCAAGCAAAAAGTTATTGGGAGCTTTTGAGACTTATACGCATTGAGAAAACGAACGCGCCATTCATTATTTTTGCATAACAATAATAATAGAGAATCATGTAACGCCTTTTCAAATAACTCAATCGAGTGGCTGGGTGGTGAACTTTAAGTACTTTAAACTTTAGCTCACTTTAGACACTGCGCTTTAGCGCGCTGGGAGAGTATTCAAGATGTCGCACACTTGAAATTGTAATTGTTGATGGCACAATTTATTATTTAGTTGAAGTGTACGACATCTCTGTCTGCCACCAGTATCTGATGTATTACAGATTCATCAAAAAAATATCTTGACATTCAGGAAAAATATTAGTTAATTGATTTATATATAAATTGTTAACGCTGAACAAAACGGAGTTATAAAGATGACTTCCTTTAAAATCAATATATTAATAATCCTTGTCATCCTGTGTTTATTAATTAGTTGCGCTGAAGAGCAGCCTTTGTCCACAACCACAATAACTGGTAATGTTGTGGGCATTGTCAAGCCATTTGAGAGCAACGCCCGGCTGGATTTGATGCAGGGGAAACTTGTCCAAACAACTTATGCTGATACTTTGTCAGGTTATTTTGAATTCAAGAGTGTGGATGCGGGAGTTTATAATATTGATGTTTCAGCCGATAATTACGGACGTCGGTCCATGAATGAAATAATTGTTTATCAGGGCAGGACGACCAGCACACCTGATATTATTTTAAAGCCATTACCTGAACAAATATTGACCATCAATCCCGCGAACGACGCGACAAATATTTCTGTGACCAGTAGCATTGAAATTCAATTTAGCCTGCAAATGAATCAATCCAGTGTTGAAAACAATTTTTCTATAACTCCTTCTGTAAACGGATACTTTCAATGGGAAAATAAAACAGAAGGCAGCAAACTGTATTTTTACCCGGAAAATCAATATACAACATCGGAATCTTATTTATTCACTTTGTCCAAAGAAGCAGAAACTATTTACGGAGATACACTTTCATTTGATATCTCATCCAGATTCAGTACTGAAGGCTGCAAATTGATCAGCATTTCGCCTGAGGATCAATCAACCTTCAATTCTCCCCAAGTGGCGATTTATTTCACTTTCAACTCATCGATGGCTCGAAATTCAACCGAAAATTCCATACAATTTAATCCGGCGCTTTTAGGCGATTTTAAGTGGCTGGACTCGAAAAGGTTAAGCTTTCAACCAGGTTCCTATCTGGAGACAAATACTGACCATAATATTTCCGGGCTGGATCAACTATACGATGTTTACGGCACCTATTTATCGGGGAAAAGCTCTTTTACTTTTCGGACTGAACCTTTAAAAATTTCGTCGAATTATCCGGCAAACGGTGCGACCCAGATCAGCCGATCGACAGCGATCATTGTCGCGTTCAATTCACTGGTTGACCAGGCTTCGGTGGAAAATGCTTTTACCATTATTCCCAGTCCGGCAAACTGGTCTTTTCAATGGACAGATTTAACAAGATTTCAATATGCCGGGACAACTCCCCTAAGCGCGAACACTCTCTATTCAGTGACAATTCAGGATTCAACCTGTACGGACTATTGGGGCAACATTCTGCCTTCAAAGTTTAAATTGCTTTTCAGAACCGGGGAATAATAAAAAAAACCTCCTGAAAATTTTCTTCCGGGAGGTTTAAGTTTAGCACTAAACTGGTCACAATAAATCAGCGTAAACATCCGCGCGATCAGGATCAAGTAATATCATTTTGTTATAAACTTCAAGATCGTTACTGTTTTTGAATAAATTGACAATTTCAATATAATGAGCGTTGATAAATTTTTCAACGCGGTAATATTTTGCTTCTTCTTCAATTTTAATTTCATCAAGCATATTAATTGCTTCCTTGACGTATTTCCGGGCTTTGGGAGGATCTTCATTTGCGAAATATAAACCATAAAAATAAAAGTCTTTCATCTCCCGGTATTTTTCATATTTTTTTCCCAATATATATTCGATGAGTTCAAAACGAAAATCCCAGCCTTCATTGAACTGGGCTAATCCGAAACGCGCCTGTTCGGCAATTTGTTTCGCTTTTTCATAATAGGGCGTGCCGAGCAAATGACCAAATTTATCCATTTCTTCACCAATGATAACATTGGTAAAAAAATCAAGCAAACTGGTGAGAGAATCCCAATTATTATCGCTGTGCATGGGGATCTCTCCTTTTTGATATTCAATTCGGCAGCGTTTGTCAGTATATTGGACGTCAGAATTATTAGAAATTATAATATTGAGTTTATACCGGTCTTCATAACTCACACTGATGTCCTGCATTAATATTTTCAAACCAATGGGAAGTTCACCCTGGAATTCATCCTGGGTCCATTGGTAGTTATTAAAATAGTCTTCAAGAATTTGCTGAAAGCCTTGTAATTTTTCACGCTTTTCATCGGGCAAAGCATCAAGCTGTAATTCAACTTTAACGCGCACATTCTGAGCGATTACTTGGCTGGTATTCCCAAAAGCCCCGATGGCTATTAAAAAGCATATCATCAAATAAATAAATCGATTGTTTTTTTCATTGAGATTTATTAAATATGATTTAATTTGTGTACTCATTTTGGACTCTCCTCTGTTTTCAAAAAAAGCAATCTGAAGATAAATAATTTTAACCTGATAATCAAGAAAATAATGAAAGAAAAAAAACATCCAAAGTACAGTTTAACCACGCTAATTTTTCTCCTACTGCTCCAGAGTTCTACTACCTACGCCAGCTTTGAACTTAAAGGTTATGGCGCGCGGGTTCGCGCTATGGGCTATGCATACACCGGGATGGCAAATACACCGGATGCAATTTACTTAAATTGCGCGGGTCTGGCTCAGTTGAATTCCACTGCCCTTTCCTTTAATTATGTCCGCCCTTTTGGGATGAAAGAATTAGCCCACTTTTCATTTAATACTGCCATACCAACCTCCTGGGGACACTTTGCCGCGGGAGTTAGCAGCTTTGGAAATGAACTCTACCAGGAGCAAACGACTGTGTTTGGATTTTCCGAATCAATATCAGAAAAATTCTTTTACGGAATTAATTTTCATTATATGAAACTACAAATCAAGGGATATGGTTCAGATTATTGTTACGGGATTGATGTTGGATTTTTAGTCAAATTAAATCCGCGACTCAACTGGGGATTTTTTACAACCAATATAAACAGGGCAAGCATTGGTAAATCTGATGATTTACTGCCCCAATCATTTTCTACCGGAATTAATATCGTACCTCTGGAAAGGATTAATTTGAATGTTGATCTGTATAAAGAATTACCATTTCCTTTAGAACTCAGAGCTGGTATTGAATACAAACTGTTGGATAAAATCGCTGTACGAGGTGGTTTTTCCACGGAACCTGCTCAATTCTGTGGCGGATTTGGATTTTTCTTCAGAAAGATTCAATGCGATTACGCGGTAAATACTCACATGGATTTAGGGCTTACTCATCAGTTCTCTATACAGCTAAATTTCTGAGAATGAATTTCATTATTTCGTAATTTTTCAGTAATGCCTTTTCACAAAGAAACCTGTTTATTTATGAAAAAAAAGTTTACTGCAATTTTAACATTGTGTCTTTTAATCTTTGCTTCGCTAATAATGGCGCAGGAAACCGAAATTGAGAATCTCATCGAAAATGAGGATGAGTTTTCCGATGCCCATAATCTTTTTGAAATCCTCAGCGAATTAGAAGAAAATCCACTCAACCTGAACAAGGCGAATATTGAGCAGCTTTCCCTCCTACCCTGGATTTCCGATATTTTAGCTATTAAAATTATTGAATATAAAAAACAAAATAAAAAATTCAATTCCCTTGAAGAACTGACGAACATACCGGAATTTGATGAATCATTACTCCCGCTGATAAGTAAATACGTGTCCGTATCTCCGCCGGGAATTGGAAGAGATTTATCCATAAATATTAAAACGCGTACCAGCCAAAAACTTGAACAAAGCCAGGGTATAAAAGACGGGATATATTACCCCTCTCCGGTAAAAGCCTACAATCGTCTGATTTGTGATTATGGAAAAAACATTCGTCTGGGGATGATACTGGAAAAAGACAGCGGGGAAAACCGGCTAAACGATTTTTCATCCTACTTTTTAAAATACCAAAACCCTCACAATGGAAACTCAGTGATCTTGGGGCATTATTTCCTGGAATTTGCTCAGGGATTAATTTTCTGGAATCCTTATTCCAGCTACAAAAGCAGCAATCCCATATATTCAGCAAAAAAACGAGCGCGGGGCGCGACAGAGTATAAATTGGTGGATGAAAATAATTCACTTCTGGGAATCAGCGGGAAAATTTGTGCAAAATTCTACCAAATGACATTTTTCTATTCTTCAAAAAAACTGGATGCTAACATAGATGAAAAAACCAACACTGTTTCCAGCATTTATTCAGCCGGCTATCACCGAACCACGTCAGAAGAAGCAAAACGGGATCAACTCATCGAGGAACTTTATGGCAGCCGGATAGTTTTGCTGCCCAATTCTAAATTTACATTGGGATTAACCGGCTATACTTCCCAATTCGACCACGCGATTTATCATGACGATGTAACGCGCTACCGTTTTGATTTTCAGGGCAAAAATAATTCTGTTTATGGTTTTGACTTTAATTTCAATCACGGATTGTTCAATATCTTTGGTGAATTTGCACAATCACAGAACAAAGGTTTCGGACTTTTATCCGGTATCGTTCTTGATTCGAAAAACTTTGATTTCTCTGTTTTGTTCAGAAATTATTCAAAAAATTTCAACAGCTTACATGGCAACGGATTTGGAGAACACGGTTATCAGCCGCAGAATGAAAAAGGAGTCTATTTCGGATTTAATTACCGGCTGTCCTCAAATTTGAAAACAGCGCTTTACTTTGATCATTATAAATTTCCCTGGCGAACCTATTTAATCCCCACTCCTTCGCAGGGAAATGACTGGTTGGCTTTAATTCATTATAAACCTATAAAAAAATTGTGGCTTTACTGGCATATTAAAAGCTCCAACAAAACAAACGCTTTGACTGGTGAGGAGACTTATTCATTGTCAAGGCATGTTCTAATCCCGCGAAAGCAATTCAACTTGAGATTTCAAATCGATTATAAATTTTCCAATGAAATTAAAATGAGGCAGCGGATTGAAAAGAACTGGACATTTTACGAAAAATACCAGGGTATAGAAATCAGCAAAGCTGCCCAATATTCTGGTATTTTACTTTACCAGGAATTAACATGCCGAATTACCCCAAAAACGACGCTCTCCGGCAGAATAACATTTTTCGATACAGACAGCTATGATAGCAGACTCTATCAATTTGAACGCGATGTGCCCGGTATTTTTACCAACCAAATGGTTTACGGCAGTGGGAATAAATGGTACATTTATGCTGGCTATAAAATTAGCCGGATTTTCCAGTTCTATTTAAAATTCAGTTCAATACTCTATTATAATCGACAGACCATTGGGACATCCAACGATGAAATCGAAGGGAATCAACTGAGTATTATCAATCTCCAATTGGAAACAAAATTATGACTTTAGCAATTTAATTTAATTGGTTCTAATTAATGACCGAAGACAACGACACCGAGTCATTTCAATCGAGTAGAGAAATCTGACATCCTTTCGCGGAACTTATATGTTGATAAGCTGTTCAAGATTCAGTGATTTAATAAACAAATTTATGAGAATGTCACAACAACCGCTGAAGCAGCTCCATTTTCAATTATAAAACAATTAAAGCAACACCTGATCAAATTTAATTCAAAATTCGATCAAACAACATTCAAACACTGATGCAAAACAAAGCCTCAGAAACAAGAGATATTTTTCATCATTAAATTTTCCTATTGACTTAATTATTATAATTCACTATCTTTTAAAATAATTAAAAACTTATTGTAACATCCATTCAATTAAATTTTTTATACATTATGCTAACCAATTCATTTTTAAAATTAACTTCCAAGCTGCGAAAGGAAAACCATGTTGTAGATTTTGTAGCCACCATATCATCCGCGAAATCAATTTTGGTTTTCATGCCGGACAAAATGGAAGACTTCAGGATAGCTCAAAAATTTGTCCATGAAATCGAAAAAGATTTTCCAGCAGCAAAAGTGGACTTTTGCACCAACCATAGCTACCAGGAACAACTGAACTTCAGCAAGGAATATGGCACAATATTTGTAACTTCAGAAGATATAAGCCCTTTGGGACTTCCCAAAAGGAAATTGCAGCATAAGATAATGGCAACAAACTACGACATAGTTATTGATTTAAATCAGGATTTTTACCCAATTAGCACTTATTTGTGTAACAAAGCAAATGCTGTATTGAAAATTTGTCTTGATGAGCAACAACGCGAACCTTTTTATAACTTCCGATTCCGAATAAATTTGCCAATGAATTTAGAGGAGAAGTATAAAAAGTTATTTCGCTATTTAGAATGTTTCAACATTCCCAAAACAGCATTGAATTAATAATTCGCGATCCTGATTTACGACGGTTTAATTCAAACAGACACTCATCTTCTTCGTCCTGATTTGCTATCAGCTTATGCCAATAATAAACTTCATGGAGATGCACCACTATGGCAGAAAGTTATGACGAACTGAAAAACCAGCTTGAAGAACTCCAATCCGAATTCCCGGAAATTCAACAACTCAGCCAATCTTTGAATCACCGTTTGCTTGAATTGTATTCCTTATATCAAATTGGACTCGCCCTAAGTACCACGCTGGATCTGGATGAAATTTTTAATCTTTTCCAAAAAATATTTCAACAGACCATTAAAGTGGACCGGTTCGGAATCTTTCTGATTGACAATACAATTTCAACCTTGAAATTGCATACATCATTCGGTCTTCCAAAAGAAAAAAATAAAATGAAAACCTCTTTCAAATTTGGTGAAGATATTTTTGGCGAAGCACTGATGTATGAGAAATCCATTTATATCTCTGATCTTAGCGAAAAATCAAAATATAAATACTTCCGCGATGGCACAAAAAAAGGCTCGTTACTGGCGATTCCGTTGTTATTAAGAAAACATCAACCAGTTGGCGCGCTAAGCCTTTACCGTAAAAAAGATAACGCGTTCACGGAAAATGAAATTTCACTTTTTCAAAAAATCGGTGATGAAATCGCCAAGGTTATTGATAAAACACTTTTATTCAGACAAACCAAAGAACTATCGATTACCGACGACCTGACAGGACTTTACAATCGCCGCTATTTTAACGAAAGATTTGATCGGGAAGTGCAACGTTCCAGACGCTACAAACGTTCTCTAACTGTTTTAATGATCGATATTGATTATTTTAAAAATTTCAATGACGTAAACG
>NBLI01000066.1 GCA_002084535.1 Candidatus Zhuqueibacterota bacterium 4572_119 | reverse complement strand
CTTCATATCATCGGTAAAAAGCATCTCCCTTTCCAACTGCTGCAGAAAAATCATCCAACGGGTATGCTGCAAATCATCGGGCAAACGCATCCCTTCAACAAATCTCTTAGCCCGGTTTATTAGCCCTTTCTTTTTAGGTGAAGGAGGGATCGCGTTAAGAAATGGAGCAAGCATTTTATTCCTGAAAAAGCCCGGCAACTTCATAAACCGATCTGCCATTTGATCCGCGATGTAAGTATCATATCCAGCGAACAGTTCATCACCGCCATCTCCGGATAAAATAACAGTCACATATTCTCTCGCCATCTTGGAAACGAGGTAAGTTGGGAAAATTGAAAAATCCCCAAACGGCTCATCCAGGTACTGTAACAAATGATCGGCAAGTTCTACCGCGTTTGGTTGAATGATAAATTCCTGGTGCTCGGTGTTGTATTTTTTGGCAATAAGCCTGGCATATTCCAATTCATTATAAGTCTGGTCTTCGAAGCCAATGGAAAAAGTTTTCACCGGACGGTCCATCACCTTTGACATCAGCGCCACGATTGTGCTGGAGTCAATACCCCCACTCAAAAAAGCGCCTAACGGCACATCACTCATCAACCTGATTTTAACGGCATCCTGCAGCATATTCCGCAAAGCTTCTTTTCTTTGAAAAAAATCAGCCTCGGTTTTTTTAACCTCCAAATCCCAATATTTACGAATGAATATTTCATTGTTTTTCATTGTAAGCGTATGCCCGGGTGCCAATTTTTTGATGTCCTGAAAAATACTTAATGGTGCCGGGATATATTCAAAAGTTAAAAAATTATCCAGCGCCTGAAGATCAATTCGTTTCGGAATGTCACCAGCCTGCAGGATAGATTTAATTTCTGAACCAAAAACAAGCCTCTTTTTGTCAAATAAATAATAAAGCGGTTTTATGCCGAGACGGTCTCGGGCAAGGAATAATTCATTTTTCCTTTTATCCCAAATGGCGAAAGCAAACATGCCGTTCAGTTTTTCCACACACGCTTCGCCGAATTCCTCATAAGCATGAACAATACTTTCCGTGTCGGTATTCGTGGCAAACTTGTGCCCCTTTGCTTCCAATTCAGCGCGTATTTCTTTGTGATTATAAATTTCTCCGTTAAAGACAATCCACACGTCTCCGGTTTCATTTGAAATAGGCTGCTTTCCAGTTACTAAATCAATAATGCTCAACCGGCGCATCGCAATACCGCAGTTCCTGTTTACGTAAACGCCTTCATCATCCGGTCCGCGATGATAAATAACGTCGCACATTTTTTTGATTAAATTGCCGTCAACAGTTCTTTCAACGTCATTGTATGCTATACCACAAATACCGCACATTTATTTCTGCTCCTTTGCAGGATTTTTTTGTGTTTCCATATAAGCGTAAACATTTTTTAATTTTTCAACATAGACTTCATAGCTGTATTTTTCATCTGCCAACTTTCTGGCATTAGTGGTGATTTTTTCTTTAAGTTTATCATCCTGAATAATTTTAACCAGCCCCTCTGAAAATGATTCCGCGCTGCATCCGGTTAAAACCGAAACATCGTCATTTAAAACCTGGGTGTGCGTCATGTGATTCGTTGCCACAATCGGTTTTCCCGACCTTAAATATGAATATATTTTTAAGGGCGTATTATTTCCTTCAATCCGCGGTGTAACCAAAATGTCAGCCAGATCAACAAACTTTGGCACCATTTCCGGTACAACCTGTCCGGTGAAAACAAAATAGTCTTTTAAATTATTTTTTTTCACCTGCTGGCTGTAGTGTGTCACCTGATCCGGATTTCCGCCGACCAGCAGGAATGTTACGTTTTTCGTTTTGCTGATAACGCTTTTGCCAGACTCGATAAGCAGATCCAAACCCTGATAAGGTTCGAATGTTCCGGCATAAAGGATGATTGTTTTAGAATTCAGTTCATATTTTTCCCGAAGTTCGGTCTCGTCTATTTCCGGCTCGCCAAACACCATGCTGTTATCCGCGACATTTTCGATAAGTTGTTGTTTTTTATCGGGCCACCGTTCATTTACGTAATTGAATAATTCAGGACAAATTGTAATTACCGCCCGCGCGTTTTCTATAGTGCTATTTTCCAACTTTTCAAATATTTTAATCAAAAACTTCAATTTGGTAAATTTGAAATTTGTTAACTGCTGTGGCAAAGAAGAATGCATATCGTAAAGATGAGGAATTCCAAACCATTTTGAGAACCAGGTTCCAAAAAACCCGGCTTCTTCATGGGTATGAATAACATCGTATTTATTTTTAAACAACAGCCGAAGCGATTTAAAAAACACGAACAAGTCAACGATAATTTTTCTTTTTGAAGGTCCTACACTGATTCTTTTAATAAAGGGTATTTTTCCAATCCTAAAATAATTAACATTTTCAAAAGGAATTGTTTTGCCAATGTGATATGTAACCAGGTCGATTTCATGGCCCAGTTTTGATAGGGTGTTTAACCGGTGCAAAACACTCAGAGGTGTACCCCGTGGCGTAAAAAATGGTTGTGGTGCGATCATTAAAATTTTCATGCTGCTATTCCTATCGATGCAAAATAATATTTATTGAATTTAATTTGATTATTAATCAAGAGATATGATTACTGAATATTACCTGAAATTTTAGATTAGCTGGCGCCGTATCCAAAAAGTACCACGAAAAATGTTTTAAATAATATTTTCAAATCCAACCAGGTTGACCAATTATCAATATACTCCAGATCCATTTCCATCCATCTTTCGAAATTAACATTATTTCTCCCGCTGACCTGCCAGATACAAGTCAGTCCGGGTTTCAGGCTAAGGCGTCTTCTTTGCCATAATTCATACATATCTACTTCGACGGGTAAAGGGGGACGCGGACCAACAATGCTCATATCACCCTTGAGAACATTGAACAATTGGGGTAATTCATCTATACTGAACTTTCGAATTAAGCGACCGACCCGCGTAATTCTTGGATCATATTTAATTTTAAAAACCGGACCATCCATTTCGTTCATTTTTTCAAGATGCTTTTTTTTCATCTCAGCACCAACGATCATCGAACGAAATTTGTAAAGTTTGAACTTTCGTCCATTAACGCCAGAGCGAATTTGGCTGAAAAATATAGGTCCTTTTGATTCCAGCTTAATCGCGATCATTGTAAAAATTAATACTGGTGATAATAGAACGAGAAACATTAGCGACAACAATATGTCAAAAGTCCGTTTGAAAAAAAGCTGCCATTCGTTCGCGTGAAATGTTTCAAATTCCAGAAGAGGAAATTCATCAAAAAGAGTTTGCCTGATCTGGGCGATTCTCAGGTCATACAAATCCATAGATATTGAAGTGGCAATTCCTTCACGTTCGCAAGCTAAAATCACATCATCCAGCCGGTGCAGCCAAAGCCTGGGAACAACAAAAATTACCCGGTCAATCACTTTTCGATGCATGATGAACGGAATATCCTGTATTCTCCCCAGAACACGATAACCTTCGATTTCTTTGCCAAACATGTCATGTTCATCATCAATCAGACCAACAATTTGCAATCCCCAGTTCGAATGTTCTTTCAAAACACGGATAAACTTTTGTGCCCTTCGACCAGTACCGACAACAAGTAAATTAATCTGGTTGAACCCATGTTCATGCATTTTGTTCAGCAAAACGGTGATTATTCTTTTTTCAATGATCAGGAGCAATGCTGACGTGATAATAAAAACTATCATGTATAACCGGCTTGTTAATTTCATCTGCATAATGAAGAAAATGCTGCCGAAGACCAGCACCGAAAGTAAACTTGCCTTTATGACAATTTTCAGTTCCATAACAAAAGGGCGCATGCGAAAATCTTTATAAGCCTTAAAAAGGTTCAATAAAATCAACCAGGTTGGAATAATCGCCATTGTTAAAGTAAAATTCTTCCGGGCAAAAAACAGGAAGCCTTCCAAGGTTGGCGCAATCGCGTAAGCCATGTACTGGAAATCTACAATTTCCCTGACAAAATAATCAATAAAATATGAAGCAATAAAGGACAATATTATTACGACAGCATCTATTGTTTTCATTATGTTGGCTATTAACGCTTCTTTTTCTTTTACCATCAAAACCCTCAGTTGCTAAAATCAGATCTCACATAATCCGTTGTTTTGATTGCCTCAGAACATTTTAGATTTAGTTCTATTTAATATTACTTTTCCCGCGTTATTCATCATATTTTTAAAGGCAGCGGGATAACCTGAATTATTCAGGTTTTAAACCATTCAACAAACTTTTTCAACCCGGCTTCTATCGACACCTGTGGGTTATACCCAAGTTCTGTTTTTGCTTTGGATACGTCCGCATAAGTAATATCAACATCTCCCGGTTGCCGAGGACGCCAATCAATATTCGCTTTTTTCCCTAAATACTTTTCAATGATACTTATTAAATCCATCAATTCAATTACATCAGATTCGCCCAAATTATAGATATTGTACCCATTACATTTTTCAATCGATCGTAACACCCCATCGACAATATCAGTAATATAAGTAAAATCTCGTTTTACTTTCCCATTTCCGTAAACAGGAATTTCTTTATTGTTGGCAATTAATTTTGTGAATTTATGAATCGCCATATCCGGCCGCTGCCGTGGACCATATACCGTAAAAAAACGCAGACAGGTAACCGAAATGTCATAAAGGGAGGCGTATGTGTAGCCGATTAGTTCACAAGCCTTCTTGGTTGCCGCATACGGGGAAATCGGATTGTCAACGGAGTCTGTTTCAGAAAAAGGGACTTTCTTATTATTCCCATACACCGAAGAGGAAGACGCCATTACAAATTTTTCAATTTTCTGCTCTTTTGCTTTCTCCAGCAGGTTAAGCGTTCCACGAACATTGACTTCCTGATACAACTTTGGTTGTTGAACTGAAGGACGGACACCTGCTCTCGCCGCAAGATGAATAATAGCATCATACTGTTGTTGACGAAATATCTGGTCTAACAATTCCTCGTCAAGAATGTCTCCTTCAATCAACTTGAAATTATCAAAATCATTACATTTTTTTATATTGCTGTACTTAATTTTAGGATCGTAATAATCATTAAAATTATCCAGACAATCAATTTCATGTCCCAATTCCAGCAGCCGTTCAATAAGATGTGATCCAATAAAACCAGCTCCACCAGTCACCAAATAAAGCATTCTATCCTCTATTAATAATGATAATAACTGTATCCATCATGTCCAAATTCCGAATTCGTGCCA
Source organism: Candidatus Zhuqueibacterota bacterium 4572_119 (assembly GCA_002084535.1). Classification (GTDB taxonomy): domain Bacteria; phylum Zhuqueibacterota; class Zhuqueibacteria; order Thermofontimicrobiales; family Thermofontimicrobiaceae; genus NBLI01. The sequence goes on along the minus strand of NBLI01000066.1, from coordinate 2,129 downwards.
TTTAAGACTGCCCCAAGGATTCTCACCGGGACATTTTTAAACAATTCTAACTTGTGTTTCGCGACATCCCTGTCAGTTACTCCGGATCGTACTACCAACACTAAAGCATCAACTTGCGTTCCAATGACTACCGCGTCTGTCGCCGCGTTCAAAGGTGGGCTATCAAAAATAATAATATCAAACTTTCTTTTCGCTTCATCCAGGAAACGCTGCATTTGGTGAGAGCCCAACAGTTCCGAAGGATTTGGCAACAAAGATCCACAACTAACCATGGAAAGATTGGGAATCAAAGTATCATTAACCAGGTGTTGAAAGCTCACCATCCCTGTTAAATAATTGGTCAAGCCAGGTTCCTTGGGAACACCAAAAGTATTGTGCAAAACACCTCGCCGTAGATCAGCGTCGATTATCAATGTATTGCTTTTATGCTGCGCCATGGAAATTGCTATGTTCGCTGATGTAAAAGATTTACCATCGCCCGGAGCCGCGCTAGTAACAACAAAGCTTTGCATACGACCGGTTGTTTTTGAATAAACCAAATTTGTTCTCAATGAACGATACGCTTCGCCAATTGGTGTTGGTGAATAATCGTATGTAACAAGCTGCTGGTCAATCTGCTTTATTTTTTCCGAATCCTGGTAATCACTAACCTCATTAAAATCAATGTTGGGAATAGTTCCCAGTACCTGCAATTTCAGATATCTTTTTATATCTTCAACCGACTTGATCGCCTTGTCCAGGAACTCCAGCGTAAATGCCAAGCCGACTCCCAGAAAAAACGCGAAAAATACACCCATCAGAGCTTTCTTCTTTTTATCACGGCTCATTGGTTCATCAGGTACAATCGCCGGGTCCAATATATCAACATATTCCGTTTCAACCGCTTCTGTTAATTGAGCTAACTGGGATTTGGCAAGCAATTCCCTGTGAATTTTTTCTTTAGCATCGAGCTCACGCTCCAGCTCTGTCAGCTGATATTGTTCTTCGGGTAAGCGTCCCAGTTTATATTCAAGTGTACTTTTTTCTGTTTTCATTTCAGCGATTTTAGCAGTTAAATCGTCTAAATGATTTCTTGCTTCTATACGAATTGAGTTTTGGACATTTTTTATCTGCTCTTCCAGTTGCGTGGCATCCGCGTGGGTTTCTGAAAAATTTGATACCACGCTGTTGTAATTGCTTTCCAAATCTTTAAGCTGTTTCTGTAAAATCCCCATTTTGGGGTTGAACTGAAAAGTTTGCAGTTCAGTGATTTGCTGGTAAACATATTTTAGCTCCCCAGATTCCTCTGCTGTCTGCCCACTTACTTGTTTGAGCAATTCAGCAAGATCACTTTTATCTTTGATGTATCTCTCCAATCCTTCTTCAACCTGATCCAAATCTGACACAACTTCCTGGGTTTCTGCTCCCAGACTCACCTTATGCCTGCTTTTAAAATCTTTTAGCCGTTGATCAGTTATCTCAAGTTCTTTTTCGCTAAACTGTAACTGTTCTTTAACAGTTCTTTTATAGTTCTCTATAGAATTTCTTTTCAGTAATTTACTTTCATTAACAAAAATCTCAGCAAGCCGGTTAATTTTTTGAGCGACCAGAACAGGATTAGCATCGGTCATCGATAAAAGCAGAATCCCGCCGCCACCGGTTCTCCGGACATTAATATTTGACTGGAAAGATTTTACTGTATTTCTTAATTTGTTAATTCTAAAGAATATTTCCTTTGGCATGCTTGTAATTTCAGAACTTAATTTAAAAGAAAATCCGTTTGCGGTTTCGTGCAAGGAAGATATCGCGTCGATTAATTGACCTTCATCAACAAGCTCTCTTTCAGACTCGATGATTCTATAAATTTTATACGTTCCATCCCTATCCCATTTAAAAACATAATCCCCTTTAACCGGTGTAATAGTTGTTGTAAACTCTTCAAAAAATCGTTGCCGGGTAACATATTCATCTTCTTCGATTTGCAAAGTTAAACCAAGCTGAGCAACAACGCGTTCAGCAAAAGAACGACTTGTTAACTCTATAATCCGGCTATCATCAATTATATATTCAGCTCCACTTGCCAAATTTCTAAAACGGATTCTGCACGAAGACTCGTAAACAGGTGGCTGTTTTTTTAGATAATACGCCCA
>NBLI01000065.1 GCA_002084535.1 Candidatus Zhuqueibacterota bacterium 4572_119 | reverse complement strand
AATGTGATTAATATCGGTTTAAGCGCCATGATCGTTTTCGCGATTGTACAAATTCCCAAAGCGGTGGACAGCGTAGTCATTGGAAACTTACGAGGCGCCGGCGATTTAAAATGGCTGATGTATGTAACATTGATCGGTGTTATTCTTCTTGAATTTGGACTAAACTGGGTGGGCGCGTTCGTTCTTCATTTCGGTATTGCCGGCTTATGGGGCGTGCACTTACTGGACGAAATAATCAGAACCGGCGTAAACATGTTGAGATTCAACCGGGGACGGTGGAAAACAATTAAGGTATAATATGAAAGGATTTCTGATAACCTTTGAGGGTATCGACTTCTGCGGGAAATCCGTACAAATAGAGCAACTGGTTAATAAGCTGCAAGCGAAACAGGTTAAGTTCAGTTTGCTGAGGGAACCCGGTGGTACGATTATTTCAGAAAAAATCAGGGAAGCCCTGCTGACAAAAGAAAAAGAAGATATGAACCCGGTTACTGAATATTTACTATTTTCAGCAGCCAGAGCACAGGTAACCAACAAAAATATCCTTCACGCCTTAGACAAGGGCGAAGTTGTCATCTGTGACAGGTATTTTGATTCCAGCACTGCCTACCAGGGTTATGGCAGGGGAATTGATTTGGAAATCATAAATAAAATAAATTTTTTTGCAACAAATGGAATAAAACCGGATTTAACTTTTTTAATCGACATCGACCTTAAAGAGATGGAAAAAAGAAAGCAATTAGCCGCTGGAGAATTAGACAGAATGGAGGATCAAGCTGCGGACTTTTTTAAAAAAGTGAGACAAGGATACTTGCTAATCGCTAATAATGAACCGGAACGATTTCGGGTAATCGATGGTAAGAAAAGTGTTGATTCTATTTCAAAAGAAATTTGGCAAGAAATTAATAACAAAATAAAACTATAACCGAACAAGCAAAAACACAATTCCTAAAACTTTTAGCCATTTAGCATTAAAATAAAAGTCTGATAACTGGTTTTGACTTTTGATATTTTAAATCACTTCAGACACTTCAAATTTAAACTAATTGCTCATTTTAATCCGCAAGGAGAATATAAAAATGAAAAATAAAAAATACTTACCGATATTATTGATCTCGGCTTTGATAATCAGTGCCACAATACTCGGTGGCTGGATAGCCGGTGAAACAAAGTCATCCAAACCTGATTATTACTTTGAAATTGAAAAAAATATCGCGCTATTCGGAAAAGTATATGAAGAAGTAACAAAACGATATGTAGAAGTTATTGATCCGGAAAAATTTATGAAAGCCGGCATCAATGGAATGCTTCGAACACTGGATCCTTACACGATGTACATTGAGCAGGAAGGCGAGGGCAGTTTTGATTTGAAACTCCTTACGACCGGAAAATACGGTGGTGTTGGCATGAGAATCGCCAAGAGAGATAATTGGCCCACGGTTGTTGAACCGCCATTTGAAGGAACACCCTCCGCAAGAGCCAGTATCCGTGAAGGTGATAGAATCATTGAAATCGATGGAAAATCAACCAAAGAGCTGACCATCACCGAAACCGCGCAATTACTGCGGGGGAAAATCGGAACGGAAGTTAATATCAAAATGAGACGGCATGGTGTTGAAATGCCTCTTGAGTTCCGCTTGATTCGCGCTGAAATCAACGTCAGTGACATTTCTTATTCTGGATTTGTTGATGATAAAATCGGCTACATCAGATTAAGTCGCTTTTCCAGATTGGCTGGTAAGCAGCTTCGCGATTCAATCGCGGTGATGAAAGATCAGGGCATGGAAAGTTTGATCCTTGATTTACGCGGCAATCCTGGTGGGCTGCTCGAGTCTGCTGTTCAGGTCGCGGAAAATTTTATTAACAAAGGCAAGCCCATCGTTTCAAAAAAAGGTCGCCATTCAAGTTCAAACAAAGATTACCTGTCCCGAACAGAAGCCATCTGGGCGGATAAGCCGCTGGCTGTCCTTGTAAATGGTTCCAGCGCGTCTGCTTCAGAAATTGTTGCGGGCGCGGTTCAGGATTTGGATCGCGGGATAATTATTGGACAACCGACCTTTGGTAAAGGCTTGGTGCAAACCGTCATTCCTATTACCAGGAGCGGTTCATCTTTAAAAATCACATCGGAAAAATACTATTTACCCAGTGGACGACTGATTCAAAAACCGGATTTTATTCGTACAAAAGATATTGTGTGGGGATACAAATCTGAAGAAGACACCACCAAAAAAGAAGAAATATATTTTACAGCAACCAAAAGAGAGGTTTTGGGTGGCGGTGGAATCAAACCTGATATTGAAATTGAAGGAAGTACTTTTTCGCCTTTAACGATTAATCTGATCATGAAATCAATGTTCTTTAATTTTGCGCTGGAATTTGCATCAAATCACAATGAACTTCAAAAAGACTTCTCTATTAGTGAAAAAATTGTGTCTAATTTCAGAACTTTTCTCAAGACCAAAAATTTTTCATACAAAACCGAATCAGAAATGCAAATTGAAGAGCTTGAAAAAACGATTCAGGAAGAAAAATATTCTGAAAATGTAATGAGTTATTTAGTCGGTTTAAAAAATTCAATTCAAAAAGAGAAAGAAAATGATTTTGATAAAAATATTGATCAAATAAAAAGAAGATTAAGAGCTGAAATCGCGGCTAAACTTTGGGGAACTCCCGGTAAATATGAAAGTGAATTCCAATTTGATAAAACAATTCAAAAAGCAGTTGAAGTATTAACTAATAATGAAAACTACTTTTCTCTTTTAAACACAAAAGTAGAATAAATATTTAAATAAATCGGAACAAATTATAGAAATAACACCTGAACGAAAACAACGTGCCTGGTACGTCTTTTATCAAATCATGAGTTTTTGTTCATGAATCAGTATGAAACTAAGGAGAAAATGCATGAGTAGGAAGTATGTGTATAATTTTGGCGATGGAAAAGCAGATGGAAACGCAACCATGAAAGAATTGCTTGGCGGCAAAGGCGCGAACCTTGCTGAAATGTCAAATTTGGGAATTCCCGTTCCAGCGGGTTTTACTATTTCAACAGAAGTATGTAATCAGTATTATGATAATAAGGGTCAATATAATGAAGCTGTAATTGAACAAGTTAAAAAAGGCATTGAGCATATCGAAAAAACGATGGGCGCGAAATTCGGAGACAAAAAAAATCCGTTACTTGTCTCCGTTCGTTCAGGCGCTCCCGCTTCCATGCCAGGCATGATGGATACTGTTTTAAATTTGGGTTTAAATGAAGAAACAATCGAAGGAATTATTCAACAGTCCAACAATGAAAGATTTGGCTGGGACTCATACCGTCGTTTTGTTCAGATGTACGGTGATGTGGTTCTGGGAATGAAACCGGAAAGCAAAGAAGAAGAAGATCCTTTTGAGCTTATCATCGACGAGGTCAAAGAAGAAAAGGGAGTTTTGCTCGATACAGAACTTGATGCTGAGGATTTAAAAAAACTTGTCGAACTCTTTAAAAATGAAATAAAGAAAAGAACCGGGAAAAATTTTCCGACCGATCCCTGGGAGCAACTCTGGGGCGCTGTTGGCGCGGTCTTTAGTTCCTGGAATAACCAGCGGGCACTCACCTATCGCAAATTAAATAACATCCCGGCTCATTGGGGAACAGCAGTCAATGTTCAATCAATGGTTTTTGGCAACATGGGTGATGATTGTGCCACAGGTGTCGCTTTCACACGTGATCCCGCCACAGGGAACAAACAATTCTACGGAGAATACCTGGTTAACGCCCAGGGTGAAGATGTTGTCGCTGGCACTCGAACACCGCAGCCAATTAACGATTCGACAAAAAGCGATCCAACCCATAAAACGCTGGCTGAAATTATGCCAGGACCATACAAAGAATTGGAAGCCATTTACCTGAAATTAGAAAATCACTACAAAGAAATGCAGGATATTGAATTCACCATCCAGAAAGGTCATTTGTGGATGCTGCAAACCAGAACCGGTAAACGAACAGCAGCAGCGGCAGTCCGCATTGCAGTGGAAATGGTGGAAGAAAAATTAATTGATAAAACTACCGCTATATCGCGAGTAGATCCGGAACAACTGGATCAATTGCTTCATCCGACATTTGACCTTAACGCTGATAGAAAAGTCATTGCTACCGCTTTACCGGCTTCTCCGGGCGCGGCGACAGGTCGTATTGTTTTCCACGCTGATGACGCGGAAGAATGGGCGGGACGCGGCGAAGATATCATTTTGGTTCGGATTGAAACATCCCCGGAAGACATCGGCGGTATGAACGTCGCTAAAGGAATTTTAACAGCACGAGGAGGAATGACCTCGCACGCGGCTGTTGTCGCTCGCGGGATGGGCACTTGTTGCGTTGCTGGATGCGGTGAGTTGAGCATAGACTATCGCGCCAAAACTATGACCGTTGAAGGAACCGTTTATAATGAGGGCGACTGGATTTCTCTCGATGGTTCCAAAGGTGAAGTCATCGAGGGTAAGGTTCCTACAGCACAGCCGGAATTATCAGGCGACTTTGGCAAATTAATGTCCTGGGCTGATGATATTCGTAAGCTAAATATACGCACTAACGCGGACACGCCGCATGATTCAAAAGCCGCCAGGGATTTTGGAGCGGAAGGTATCGGACTTTGCCGAACTGAACACATGTTTTTCGAAGGAGATCGAATTAAGGCGGTTCGAGAAATGATATTGGCAAATGATGAAGCGGGCAGACGCAGCGCGTTGGAAAAATTGCTTCCGTACCAGCGTGATGATTTCTATGGCATTTTCAAAGCCATGCATGATTTACCCGTTACCATCAGAACGCTAGATCCGCCGCTCCATGAGTTCCTTCCTCATGATGATGAGAATCAGGAGATCATGGCAAAAGAAATGGGTATCACCAAAGAAGAGGTCATCGCCAAGGTCAATTCTTTGCATGAATTTAATCCCATGCTTGGACACCGCGGTTGCCGGCTTGGTATCTCCTACCCGGAAATCACAGAAATGCAAGCGCGAGCAATTTTAGAAGCCGCGTGTCAACTGAAAAAAGAGGGTGTAAATGTTTACCCGGAAATCATGATTCCGTTAATCGGTACCAAAGCTGAATTGGCAAATCAAAAAGAAGTTGTCGTGAAGACGGCTGATGAAGTTCAAAAAGAAATGGGTGTTGAAGTCAATTATAAAGTTGGCACAATGATTGAGATCCCACGCGCCGCCTTAACCGCTGATGAAGTTGCCGAAGAAGCTGATTTTTTCTCCTTTGGCACCAATGACCTCACCCAGATGGCTTTTGGCTACAGCCGGGATGATGCCGGGAAATTTCTGAAAGAATACCAGGATAAAAATATTCTCCCTGACGATCCGTTCCAGACTTTAGATCAAAGTGGTGTTGGGCAGCTTGTAGAAATCGCCGTTGAAAAAGGTCGAAAAACCAAAAAGGATTTAAAGATCGGGATTTGCGGTGAACACGGCGGTGATCCACGGTCCATCGATTTTTGTCATCGAGTGGGAATGAATTATGTGAGTTGCTCTCCTTTCCGCGTACCAATCGCGCGTTTGGCAGCAGCACAGGCAGAAATTAACAACAAATAAATACTTTTTAACATATCCAAAAAACAAAAGCGATTGAGTATAACATATTTACTCTATCGCTTTTTTTATTCGTTTAAATTCGAGAATAACTGGTTTTTGGAATATCGGTTAAAAAATGCTTTATAAATAACAAAGGGAAATCGGGGTCCATGTTGCCAGCGCATGATGTGTTCCCGATTTCCCAATTCTCACAAGCTGCAGTTCATGATGCGAAACTATAAAAATGCTGCAGTTCGTGTTGTCATCCAACTTCCCAGATGCAGTGCAAGGTGTAAGTTTATGTTTTGAAGCAGTGCTATGATGAAAACTTGTTATAAAAATTTGCTAAAGCGAATTATTTCTTTTCTTTCCCTTCTCCATTCTTTTCAGAATTCTTCACATCTAAAGCTTTTTTCAAGCGATTTAAAATTTCATCTAATTTTTGACGTTGCTTAATAATATTCTCCAACTCAACTTCTGCTTTTTCAATATGTTTTTTTTCATCAGCAATTTTTTCGTACACCGTTTTTTCTTTATTCTCCGTCGAAATCACTGTATCAGTTTCTTCTTTGGCGAACCGTTTTTTTAGCTTTGAAACAGGATTTACCCTCATTTTAAAATTCACGCGCCATCTTGGATATGTGGGCAGATAATTTGGCAAATCGCTGTTAATCAGGGAACTCGCGCTTGATTTATTCGGCGTCAACCGAATGTCAAACCCAAAAGCAAAGGAAAGCCAGTAAAAAGATTTATATGTTATTCCCGGCGAGAAATATAAATAATTGTGCCTGCTGAACGCAGTTGCCGGTGGTTTTGAAATGTAATAATTACCGTACAATTCCGCGGAAAAATCAAATAATGAGGTCGGGAAAATCACTGCCGCGCCCCCAATGATTTCACGCGAATTATGTTTTTTTAAATCTGTCAAAGTCTCTGATTCGTTTAAATTTACGGCGTGGTCGTTATGGTCTAACAGCCCCAAATTCAAATGAACATTCAGCTTGCTTTCAGGAAAATTCGGACTACTGGAATATGAAGCTAAACCAAAGATACCTGCTTCTATTTGTCCGGCGGAATAAGGTTCTAAAATTATGTTATGATGATCAGCCAGGGGGATTCTCACCATCAACTTGCCGCCAAAATTCCATGCCCCTGATTTTGCTGAAAATCCTCCGGTCTTTAAATTTAGAAATAAATCGTCTGGGAAATTATAGCCGCCCGCGCCTTTATGATTATCCTGGTAAAGAATTTGAGATAATCCGGCTTGGAAATGTTTAGCAAATCCGTAATAAAATTCCAGGCTGCCGTGAATATCCCAATAAGTAATCGCTGAAACAGAATTATCGCTTGAATAAAAAGTTTTATTGTTGAAATAAAATCTCGAATTGGTATGAAAGGTGAAATCACCTTTGGGTAAAGTCCAACCGCTGGATAAATATAAAGGACCTGATACTCCCTGTTCGGAGCCAGCAATAAGGAATGAGGAAAATGCTAAAAAAATAATAAAATAGAAAATCAGGTAAAGTTTTATTTTCATCTCATTAGCTTTGAAAGCAGGTTGGTAAATGATGGTTGAATTAGATTATTGCAAGTGCATTACAATTTTTGTGCCAATAAGGGATAAATTATATCGGTGAGAGCTATTGTTTTATTTAAATAATTTTATAACAATAAGCCATGCATTATTAAGCAATTATAAAAGCCAATCATTTTGAATAACAGGCTAATTTCATAAATATCAATCTATTTTTTGATTTTATTTTATAATGTCTTAAATTATATTGTCTTATATTGATACATCACATTTTCTTGTGTATCATTATGACTCTTAATTCGAATAAAATATTTTTTTTAAAATATCTTCAAAATAACTTGATCATTACTTTTGTATAAAAATTATCCCCTGCACATATTTTAGCCAGTTAAGTGCAGGGGAT
>NBLI01000064.1 GCA_002084535.1 Candidatus Zhuqueibacterota bacterium 4572_119 | reverse complement strand
GTAAACTATTTCGCTGTCTCATCCAAATTTGGGCGCATTGGATCATTTGGAATAAGCGCGAAAATATTTGATTTTGGTAGTTTTATGCAAACCACTGATTCGAAACTGAAGGAACTGGTATTGAGATCGAACCTTCAATCACTACAATTGCATTAACCTTCTCACGTCAAATGACTGACCGCATTTTCTTTGGCGCAAATGCCAAGATAATTTCGGAAAGTTTTATGAGAATGGGCACTTCCGGCTTTGCCTTTGATTTTGGAGTGCAATATGTCAGCAACGCTGGTATTCGCATGGGTTTAACGCTGAATAATTTCGGCGGTATGATGAAATACAGTGGTGAAGATTTACAGCGCACAGTGGATATACCCAATACTGAAGAAGGTTCTCAGGCAATGGATTTGCGTCTGGAAGCGCAGAGCTTTGAATTACCGAGTACTTTTGAGATTGGTATTGCTTATGACTACCGTGTAAATGACCAAAATATGGTCACTGTTGCCACCAATTACAAAAACCAGAATTACGGTCTGGATGAAATAATGGGTGGTGTCGAATACAGTTTTAATGACCTGGTTTTCTTGCGTGGCGGTTACGCTAATATGCCGGAAGGTACAGCCGATGATAATATTTTCGGTTTTACCGCAGGCGCTGGTATCAAATACGCTTTGGGCGGAACAACCAAGATTATGATTGATTACGCTTATCGTGATACCAAATGGTTTGCTTCAAATCAGTGGTTAACATTTTCAGTGATGTTTTAGTCATTGACCTGGTGTTAACTGGTTCACGGAAAAGGATTGATGCAGCTTTGCGTCAATCCTTTTCCATTTTAACGTCTATTGTCCAAACAAAAATTATTCATCTTATAAAGAAATAAAAAATGAAAAAGAATATTATAACTTTTATGTTTTCTGTTGCCTTTTCTTTGTTCTTTGCTGGGAATTTGTTTTGTCAGAATAAGTTATCTGTCAGCATGGACATCAGCCAGTTTCGTTTTAACGCCGACTCTTCGCTTGTTGAAGTGTATTATGGAATTTTACCGGGAGAGAGCAATGATTCATCAGTTGCCTCATACGCTTTATCGCTGTCAATTACTGAAAATAAAACAGAAATCATTAAGAATATTTGGAAAATTCAGGACCAAAGCAGCCCGGTTTCCGAAGAAGGAAAGCAGCAAATGGTTCTTGATGTGATGCGATACATTCTCGCTCCGGGGACTTACGACTTTAAGCTTATTGTAAAAAGCTTAATTCAGTCCGAAAAAATGGACAGTATGGAAATACGTAAATTTGTTGTGCGAAAATTCAATACAGAAAAAATTTCAACCAGTGATATTGAGCTGGCGCAAAACATCACCCCCAGAAATCCGAATGAAAAAGGAGCCTTTGATAAAAACAAATTTTCGGTTCAACCCAATGTGTTGAGCTATTACGATGCAGAAAACCAGAATGTTTATTATTATTTTGAGATTTATAATTTGCTAAAGAAGTTTAGAGGTAAGTTTTTTTCAGTTAAGCGAACAGTGCTTGATGGACATGGTTTACCACTTTATACCTTACCGTCTTATGTGAAAAAGAAACGAATTCGTGGTAACGATGATGTTGAAGTTGGCATGTTTAGCATCGCGAATTTGCCTTCAGGGAAGTACCTGCTGCACTTTGCGGTAATCGATTCAAATGAAAAAGAGATGGCTGCTACAAATACTAACTTTTATGTTCATAACCAACAATTTGTCGTACCTGACCGCGAGGGTTTAACGCTGGAACAGCAAATGGCAAGCAGTGAAATAGCTCTTTTATCGCAGGAGTTGCTTGACAATATAATAAATGCAACTAAATATCTTGTTGATGTGCAGGAAAAAAAGGTGGTTAGTAGTCTTGACAATGAAAAAGCAAAGAGGATTTATTTATACCGGTATTGGAAAGAGCATGATGATCAACCGGACACACCAGCGCTCGAATCTTTCCGTGAGATGATCCGGCGCGTCCAATATTCAAATTCTAATTTCCGACATGTAAAAAAAGCGGGGTGGGATTCTGACCGGGGTAGAATTTTAATAACCTATGGAAAGCCGTCGGAAATTCAATATTACACCAATGTGCCGGATTTTAAAGAATTCCAGGCATGGAGCTATGATAATATTGAAAGTGGCGTGGTGTTTATTTTTGGTGTGATTGGTGGTTTTGGAGATTTGCGCCTTCTTCATTCGACGAAAACCGGTGAAACAAATAATATCTACTGGTTAGACTTACTGAAAGTTAGCGAAGGTGGAACTGGAATCAGCGGAATGGGACATGGTTCTGAACAGAGGCAGGAAGTAAAAGATATTTTTCGGAGTTTGAATTTGGAGTGGCCTCGATATTTGAAATAATATCTGACTTTGGTTTTCATTGGAATATTTATAATAATTTCAATTAGAATCTGTTTACATCATTAAATTTTGCAGGAAAAAAAAGAAGCAGCTTCGGGTGAATGAAGTTGCTTCTTTTTTTGGTAAATAGCAGATAAAGTTTAATTTTTTAATTGTTAATTACTTTTAATGGCTTCACGCCTTGATTTAGCCGCGATTGAATAAAGGAACCAGCCAAGCGCAGCGAACGCAATAACTGAAATGATTTCTCCAATCCAGGCTGGAGAATAATTGATTTCCAAATATTTTGGCGTGTCGGAAAGGATGACTGCGATTACAGCAATAACTACTCCCATTAAGCCTTCACCAGCAATAAAACCAGATCCCAATAAAATACCTTGATCTTTGCCTTTTTCATCAGAGTCGGTTTTATACTTCTTCTCCACATAATGGCGAATCATACCGCCAATAAAAACAGGTGTCATGGTATAAAGCGGAAGATACATCCCTACGGCAAAGGGGAGTGGTGGTACTTTGAAAAACATGATCAAAATTGCAAATGCAGCACCAATCGCTACCAAATCCCATCTCAAATTACCTCCAAGAACACCGTCTAATACTGTTTTCATCAAAGTTGCCTGTGGTGCGGGAAGAGCGTCTGTTCCAAATCCATAAGCCTTGCCAAGATAATAGACAGCCAGAACAACAAAAAATGCTGAGCCAGTAGCACCGATGATTTCACTGATTTGTTGTTTTCTCGGCGTGGCGCCGATAATATAGCCTGTTTTCAAATCTTGTGAAATATCGCCGGCTATGGACGCGGCGATACAAACAATTGTTCCAATTGTCAGAGCAGTAACCTTGCCAGTTAAATCTGTCCAGCCTATTAGTTTGAAAACCAAACCTGTTCCAAGCAGTGTTACAATCGCCATCCCCGAAGTTGGATTTGATGAAACGCCGATCATTCCCACAATTCGAGAGGAAACTGTAACAAAAGCAAATGCGAAAAGAGTAATCGCAAGAGCGCTTAAAAACCTCATGAGCAATTGGGTTTCATGTCCAATAATACCTGGAATAAATGTAATGGCTGCAATGATTATTGTTAAACCCATGAATACATATTTCAAATTTAAATCTTGTTCTGTTCTCAATTTTCCTTTATCAAGGGTTGCGGCACTCGATTTAATCTCTTTAACACCAATGCGAAGCGATTCAATCATAGTGGGAATAGATTTCGCAACAGTAATGATTCCGGCGGCTGCTACTGCGCCAGCGCCGATAATTCGAATGTATCCTTCCCAAATTTGTTTCGCGGTGAGTTGACCAATGGTAGTAATGCCATCCTCAAGCCCTCTCGATTGGAGGTAAGCCAATGTATCAGCCCAAATTGGCGCGTCTCCAAATTTGTAAACAATAAATGGAATAATAAGTACCCAGGAAATAAGTCCGCCGCCAACCATGATGGTACCAATTCTGCGACCTAAAATGTAGCCAACTCCAATTAGAGCCGGAGTCGTTGATACTCCAATTACCGCTTTTTTTACAAAAGGAATATGGAGAAAAATTTTGTTTGGCCAAAGATAAAGCAAAGAAATTAAGCTTTTATATAAAGCGCCAATTCCCAGCCCAACAAACACATTTTTAGCGCCTGAACCGCCGTCTGAAGCAGCGATTAAAACCTCTGCGCTGGCTGTTCCTTCCGGATAGGGTAGGTTGTAATGCTCTTTTACAATTAAAAACCCTCTTAATGGTATCATAAAAAGAACACCAGTAACACCGCCTGCCATAGCAAGAAGCGTCATTTGAATAAGAGTGGGTTCAACATCTACACCAAGTTCTTTTGACCAGATAAATAAAGCCGGAATCGTAAATATAATTCCTGAAGCCAAAGATGAACTTGCTGAACCAGTTGTCTGAGAAATATTACATTCCAGAATGGTAGATTTTCCAAAGATTGGCGTCAAAACCCGTAGAACAGCAACCGAAACGACTGCCAGAGGAATAGCTGTGCTGATTGTTAATCCAACCAGTAAGCCAAGATAAGCATTCGCACTCCCAAAAATCGCACCCAGAATCACACCCAGTACAACAGTCTTCACATTAAAATCTTTTAGTTTCGATTGAGCAGGAACAAACGGTTTGAATTCTGCCATAGGCAATTTTCCTTCTTTTTGTTTATGGTTTTATATGGTAATTATTTTTAGCAACCTTTTAAACAACAAAAAAGCGACGGAGTCGCTTCTATGCTGAATATTGTCTAATTGAAACAACGGATAAAATATTAAAATATAAACTATTTCGCTGTTAACAAGTTTCCTTTTTTTTTAAATTATTTTAAAAATACACAAGATTTTATCTTGATACCCTCTGGCGTGGATAGCCGGAAAAGGTAAACTCCGTTTGCTAAAATTAAACCCAAATCATTTTTTCCATCCCAACTATTTCGGTAATTTCCCGGCGCCAGGTCTTCATTTAACAATGTACGAACGCGCTGTCCCCTGACATTATACACCTCGAGACGAACATTTTCAAGCTTCGTAATTGAAAATTCAATTGTCGTTACCGGATTAAAAGGATTGGGATATGCCGGTCTTAAATTGAATTTTAAGTTGTTTGCAGCGAATTTGTCGGTTACAGTTGATGGATTTGGGCTTAAATTTATTTGTTCTGTGAATGGCTTGAAATTCCTGGCTGTAACTGTTAATTTTACTTCTGAATAATCCAATGTTGAATCGAAACTGAAGAAGGCTGTTCCAAAACAGTCACTTAACAACGTGGCGATTATTTCACTGTTAAGCGACAAAGTAACACGAGCGCCCGCAACATTTGTTTCAACTTTAAATTCATCGGGATTGGGGGATTGATAAACAATTTCATCAAATTCATAAATCTGATTGGTCCAGGGCGCCATTGCCGCGTCGCCAAAAACATTGCATCCGTAAAAAGTCCAACGCAAGGCTCCCGGTTCCCATTGCCCCTGTGCTGTTACAAACGGGGCGCTTTGTATTCTTGATTCCCTGTGCGCTTCGCTTATTGTCAATATCTCTTTACCATAAAGGGCGCTGACAAATTCCCGGTGTAAATGCAAACTGGGACCTTCAGTCTGACCTTCATTAAACCAGCCGTAGCGTGTATTGCCTATGAAAGCCGAGGCGAAATTATCGATTTCCAGCATTTGTTCAGCAATACAATCAGAGCCGTCGTAATTTACCACGTCTAACTTCGCGGCGCTACAACCTTCAGAATAAATGATTGGATTCAGGTGAGTTATACCATCTGTCAGATAAAAATTATCGTTAGTGATTTCATCTAATGTGAGGCTCATATTGCTGCGGTTGCTTGAGTGTCCTAAATGATGGACAAAATTTGTTCCGGAGTTAATTACTTGTAACAAATCCTGCGTATCCCAATGACCGGGATAAAGATCCCTGTCATATAGGTATGTAAAATCAAGTTCGCTATCTATTCCGGCTGTTGAATAACCATTGTCAGTTCGTGTGCCAATTAGAAGGTCTATGTAATCACTCCCAAAAGAAAGAGGATCGTCCCATAAATACTGCCCTGCCATCAGCATTTTTGTAGCATCCTGCATAACAGGCTGACTTTGATAGTTTAATATTTTATTTAAAATAGACTGGATTTCCTGGCTGTTATCTGCGGTGATTCGTGCAACATTGATTTCGGGTAAGAGATCGTCTTCTCCGGGCTCGCCGTACTTTTCATCTCCGTCAGCATTCCAATTTCCATCAAGGGAAGAATAGTATAAATCAGAGGGGATAAAATCTGTGTAATTGCTGCCACCAGAAAGAACTTCAGCCCAAAGATACCGAATGGGAATTTGATTTTCACCAGAGGCATGTGAATCAGCGTCTCCGGCTAAAAGTACATAGCTAATACCGTTTTCCTGGAATTCATTAATGATAAAATTCCTGATTTTTTCTTCCTCGTCATTTCCGCTTGATGTATTATAAATATCCTCAACTGCAACTATCCTGGTCTTCATGCCACGTTCATTGTGGAATCGAGATAGCTGCTGGTAATCATCGACGAAATCCTGAATGGTTATGATTAGATAATCATATTGGGATTCAATGATTTGTTCGGGATAATCTGAAATAGTTTCTTCAAAATTATGAACAAAGCCAGCTAATTGCTGTCGAATAATTTCTGAATACCGGTAATTTTTTAATGCCTGAAGGGATGTAATATCGGACTCATGTTGTACAAAAACATCAACATCAGTGTAGTAGGAAAAACTTCCACTTTCAGGATTATAATCAACAGGGCTGAATGTTGCCAAAGCAATGGCGTGTCCAAACAGATAATGAGTTTGATATTCGACTTTTAGGCTTGGAGTAGAGGTAATATGATGATAATTTGAGTGATTATGCTCATTTTTATCAGATGTTTGCATTGACATTCTGGGATTTTGCCGGCGGGATAAATGAATTTTTTGATTGAGGCTGGTTAAATTCCGTGGCGTAATTGTTATGTCGGTAGCAATATGCCCGGGAGGCAGCAGGATGGCAATTTTTTGCATGGGGACAGAAGGGCTGCCAACATTGCCCATTTGATAGCTTCCCTGAAAATATACGAGGTCTGTCCCGTCCTGCTGCTTCTTTACTGTAGGCATGTCAAAATGATAAGTGTGTTTGATGATCGCTCCGAATATCAGATTAGGCAGCAATATCAAAACGCATAAAACAAAAATAACATCTGGTGCGAATTTCTTTATCATTTGTTCACTCACTTTAAATTCAAATTATAGGATTAGATTCAATGTTCCTATATCCAAATTTTATGCCCAGCTATTTTAGAACCAATTAAACACAGCACAACATCAAAGAAATCAAATAGTAACGCGATGTTTGCTTTGTGCCGGAATAGCTTTTAAAAATAGAACATTGTCTAATATCTTGCATGCCTATTGCAGGGTTTGGAAGTTAGGATTAAAAGCCCTGAAAATACAAGGAAAAAATGTACAAAATATTACACTGCTTTTGTACAAAATCTTACATGCTGATAATAAAAGACAATAGCAGGATAGGACTGATGATTATTTTTTAAAAAATCAAAGAGATCCTACATGAGAAAATGAATTTACTTTTCTCAATAAATGTAATTGCTTTAAGAAAAAAAAGTGTTCCCGGATTTACGACTTAAAAGAATTTAAATTGTACCCTGGAAAAATAATGCTGGTGCAGCATTATTTCAATTTAATTCTTCTGATAAATCCTTTTACCCTAAATATATGAAAAGAAATGTAGATAGAAAACTCAAATAATAAAAAAACTGTTTGATTCTCTTATCC
>NBLI01000063.1 GCA_002084535.1 Candidatus Zhuqueibacterota bacterium 4572_119 | reverse complement strand
AAATGAGAAACATCTTAAGAATTCCAATTCATTGTTTCCAATATTTGATGGTGATAATGGTGAAAATTTAAAAGACTACGATGATTTGACAGCTAACGAAAACTTAAAAAAGTGGGTTACTGAACCGCCGAATGCTTATTGCAATTCAAAATTTATTTTGGATTTTGATTTTCCAGGTCACTTAAGAAATTATTTTCGCTGGAAAGTGAGCTATGAAAGAAATGAGCTTGAGCATTTTATTTCTCAGTATGCGGGCAGAAAGATCGGATCGTTATTTGAAATTTTACCCAGCTTGAGGAACCATTCGGGTCGTATTCAGGAAGTTGAAATTTTAGCAAGTGATACAAATTTAACGATAACAGGTGAACGGGAAATCTGCAAAAGTCTTTCCGAAAAAGGACTCCCCAGCACATGTTTTTATGTTGAGCCCCAGCTTGACGCTGATGGCTTTCCGCTGAGCTTTACTTTTTATGGCGCTGGATTTGGCAATGGCGCCGGATTGTGCCAGGCAGGCGCGTATAACATGGCTCTAAAGGGCGCAAGTTATGATGAAATATTAAAACATTATTTTCGAAATATCAATATTAAGAAAATTTACGAGGATTGAAAAATGATAGAAACTATTAAAGATGAATTAACTCAATTATATCCGAGGATTGAAAAATTACGAGGTTATCTTTGAAATAGATAAGAAGATTGAAGAATACAAAAAATATGAAAAGCAAACGCTGAATTCCGGCTTTTGGGATAACCGGGAAAAAGCCCAGGAAATTATGCAGGAAATTGACACCAGGAAAAGTATTGTTGAAAAATGGCAGCAACTGGATAATAAAGCAAAATATATCAATGAAATTATTGAGTTGTCTGAAGAGGAAGAAGATTCACAGTTTTCAGGTGAACTGGAAAAAGAAATTGGTTGGCTGAAAAAGGCGCTGGATACGCTGGAATTTGAGAGAATGCTCGGAGACAATGATGATCGATTAAACGCGATTCTAACGATTCATCCGGGCGCTGGCGGAACAGAAAGCCAGGATTGGGCGCAGATGCTTATGCGAATGTATTTGCGTTGGATAGAAAACAAAGGCTTCAAATCGCAGATAATGGATTTTCAGTCCGGGGATGAAGCAGGTATAAAGAGTGTTACGGTAGAAGTTTCGGGCAAATACGCGTTTGGATATTTAAAAGCGGAAATTGGTGTACATCGTCTTGTTCGCATTTCACCATTTGACGCGAACAGCAGGCGGCATACATCTTTTGCATCGGTCTTTGTTTATCCAGAAGTTGATAATGATATTGAAATTTCAATTAATCCAAATGATTTGCGTGTTGATACCTACAGGGCAAGCGGCGCCGGAGGGCAGCATGTCAACAAGACAGATTCCGCGGTCAGGATCACGCACAATCCAACCGGGATTGTTGTTCAGTGTCAGAGCGAAAGATCCCAGCGTATGAACCGTGAAAACGCCATGAAAATTCTTTTGTCAAGGTTATATCAAAGGAAAAAAGAAGAAGAAGAACAGAAACTTCAGGAATTGCAAAATAGCAAAAAAGAAATTGCATGGGGGAGCCAAATACGATCTTATGTTTTCCATCCTTATAACATGGTTAAGGACCACCGGACAAATGTGGAAACAAGCAATATTCAGGACGTGATGGACGGAAATTTAGATCAGTTTATTAAATCTTTTTTGATGACAAACATGAGTTAAAAATATTCAATAGAGAATACGTGCAAAATTGTGGTGCGGGAATCAGCAAAAGGAGAGTGATTTTGAGACCCACGGTTGCGGAAATCGATTTGTCAGCAATCGCTTGCAATATCAATAAAATTAAAAAACATGTTTATCCGGCACAGGTAATGGCTGTTGTAAAAGCAGATGGCTATGGTCATGGCGCCATCGCTTGTGCGAAAACCGCCATTGAGAACGGCGCTTCTTACTTGGGTGTGGCGCTTTTGGAAGAGGGAATTGAATTAAGAAATAATGGCATACTTGATCCTGTCCTTGTTTTTGGCGGCGCGTTTGAAAACCAGTTGTCAGATTTTTTTAAATATAAATTAGACGTTACGGTTTACACTGAAGAAATTGCTCACGCATTGGCTAAAATCGCCAGGGAACGTAAAGAAAAAATAAACGTTCAAATTAAAATTGATACAGGAATGGGGAGAGTTGGTGTCGCGCATGATAAAGCTGTTTCATTCATTGAGTTGGTTTTACAACTCGAAGGAATTCATCTGAAAGGGATTTACACCCATTTTGCTACATCGGATGAAGCTAATAAAGATTATGCCAAATTACAATTTTCAAGATTTGAGAAAATTTTAGCGGAAGTCGAGCGGAAAAATATAACGATACCACTCAAACACGCGGCAAATAGTGGAGCGATCCTTGATTTACCGGAAACTTACCTTGATATGGTTAGAGCGGGAGTGATGATGTACGGTCACTTTCCTTCACGAGAAACGAGCGAAAGTGTTGACATCCAGCCAGCCATGACTTTAAAATCCCGGATCGCTTTTATTAAAAGTGTTCCCGCTGGTACCAGCGTCAGTTATGGACGGAAATTTACAACTTCGAAAAAAACAAGAATAGCGACAATCCCGATGGGTTACGCTGATGGTTACAATAGGCTGCTGACGAATAGGGGAATGGTTACTATTCATGGCAAAAGATACCCTGTTGTCGGGCGAGTCTGTATGGATTTAATATTGATCGATCTGGGAGATGATGAGCATATCCGAGTTAATGACGAAGTAATTCTTTTTGGTGGAAAAGAGAATGATAATTTTACTGTTGCAGAAATTTGTGAAATCGTGGATTCAATTCCCTACGAAGTAACCTGTTGGATTTCAAAACGCGTACCGAGAATTTATAAAATTATTGATGGAGACTGATTGTGGAAGAGTTGACTGATTTAAGGAAAATAAGATTAGAAAAGCTAAGTCAAATCAGAGAAATGGGTGTCAATCCATTCCCATTTGTTTTTGACAGGACTGATTTTGCCGCGGATGTTATAAAAAATTTTGATCCGGATGAAAAAAAACAGGCGAAATTAGCCGGAAGACTGATGGCTGTGCGCAAGCACGGAAAAGCAGCATTTTGTCATATCATGGATGCTAGCGGAAAAATACAAATTTACATCCGCAAAGACCAGGTTGGAGATGAACAATTTGAACTTTTTAAGCTATTAGATATTGGTGATATCATCGGTATTGAAGGAGAAGTTTTTAAAACCAGAACTGAAGAAATATCAGTTTTTGTCTCCGATTTGCAGCTATTGTCGAAAAATCTTCGTCCACTTCCCATTGTCAAAGAAAAAATTGAAGAGGGCGAAAAAATGGTCTATGATGAATTTGCTGATAAAGAACTTCGCTATCGCCAACGATACGTTGATTTAATTGTCAACCCGGAAGTAAGAGATGTCTTTCTAAAACGAACAAAGATCATCAACTCAATGAGAAGATATCTTGAGGATCAAAATTACCTTGAAGTTGAAACGCCAATTTTACAGCCATTGTACGGAGGCGCCAATGCCCGTCCTTTTAAAACTCATCATAACGCGTTAGATATCGATCTTTATCTTCGCATTGCTGACGAACTTTATTTGAAACGTCTGATCGTGGGAGGCTTTGACGGTGTTTTTGAATTCGGTAAAGATTTCCGAAATGAGGGGATTGACAGATTTCACAATCCTGAATTTACCATGATGGAAGTTTACGTGGCTTACAAAGATTATTATTTTATGATGGAGCTGGTTGAAAACATGGTCAGCCAGGCTGTGCAGCGGGTGAGTAAGAATTTAAAGCTGACTTACCAGGGAAATGAAATCGATTTTGCACCGCCATGGCAAAGAAAAAAAATGAGCGACATTCTCAAAGAATATACCGGTGAAGAAATTATTGGAAAAAGCAAATCTGAACTATTAGCGATCGCGAAAAAGCTAAATGTACCCATTGGGGATGGAGCGGATGTGGGTAAAATTATTGACGAAATATTTAGTGAGAAAGTAGAGCCAAACTTGATTCAACCGACTTTCATTTTGGATTATCCGGTTGAGCTTTCTCCACTGGCGAAAAAGCATCGTTCTGATCAGGGATTTGTTGAGCGTTTTGAGGGATTTATCGCGGGCAAAGAAATTTGTAACGCGTTCTCCGAATTGAATGATCCCATTGACCAGAAAGCCCGGTTTGAACAACAGGTAGAGTTTGGGCGCGGTGGCGATGATGAAGCGCACATGATGGACGAGGATTATATTCGGGCGCTGGAATACGGAATGCCGCCGACTGCTGGGATGGGAATCGGAATCGACCGCATCGTGATGATCCTGACTGATTCACCCTCAATTCGTGATGTAATTTTCTTTCCTCATATGAGACCGGAAAAGGGTGGTGAGGATAGTTTATAATCAAAATCATTTTTGAGCAATATAGAATTTTTATTGTCTTAAAGAGTAGAGGTTACTACAAAAGTTATTATGGTAAAAAAAATTGGATATAGATAAAATTATTCAGGCTCTTGCCGATAGAAAAATACGAATCACTGATCATGCTGATGTTCAAACAATTTCTGACCACTTATCCATTGATGAGATATTTAGAAGTGTAAGACATGGTGAAATTATAGAGGAATATCCAAAAGATAAACCATATTCGAGTTGTTTGATTTTCGGAAAAAATGCTAAAATGGAACCAATTCATAGTGTTTGGGCTTTTAACTCAGAAAATCAGTGGCTGTTTTAATAACAGTTTAACGTCCGGATCCAAATCGGTGGAGTGATTGGAGAATCAGGAGGTAGAAAAATGATTCCATTTAAAAAGTGTCCCATTTGTGAGGGAGAGGTGGTAAAAAAAGACGTGGAAAAATTGCTAAAAGGTGGTAATAATACAGCAGTTGTGAAGGTTCAATGTGAGGTTTGTTTGCATTGCGGAGAAAGATTATTTACTTTGGAAACTATCAAATATTTTGAACGAATTCGATCTAAACTTGAACGTCAAGAAGTATCAGACTTTCAATCTGTTGGGTATAATTATCAAGTTGTTTAATGAAAAAAAACAACTTTTAAGATATTTTCCTTATATGCATTGTAAGGATTAATTTAAATTTTATAATAAGAGAAAAAATGTCATACGAACTTTTTATAGCTAAACGATATTTCCGGTCAAAAAGACGCACCGGATTTATTTCACTAATTAACTATTTTTCGATAGCCGGGGTGATGATTGGAGTGGCTGCTTTAGTTATCGTACTTTCAGTAATGAACGGTTTTGAAACTGAAGTCAGGTCACGTATAATCGGATTCGATTCACACATAAGGTTTCGCAGTTTTCACGACAGGGGATTGCAGAATTTCCAATCCATTCAGGATGACCTGGGAAAATATGAGCATGTTGCCGCGATTTCACCTTATATTTATAACAAGGGCTTGATCATCAATGGGCCGAACAAAGACGCGGTCATTGTGAAAGGTGTTGATCCAGAGACGGTAGTTGATGTATCTGATATTGAAAAGAATATTGTCTGGGGAGAATTTGATCTTGACACGGTTGAAATAGCAAATGAAAAGCCATTGCCGGGTATCGTTTTGGGTAAAAGCCTGGCGCTGCGACTCGATGTTCAGTTGGGAGATAAGATACATATCGGTAGTTTTTCCAGCAAGACCAATTTTTTTATGCCGCAGCAGCCCCTGATGAAAGCGTTTATTGTCAATGGGTTATTTGAAACAGGACTGTTTGAGTTTGATAGCAACTTCGGCTATATATCCATTGAATGCGCGCAACAATTATTACGCATGGATAAGGACGCTGTTTCCGGGTTGGAAATTATGCTTGACCGGATGGAATTGGATTTGGTTACGAGCATTGCTGATCAAATGAGCGAAAAATATGGTTACCCCTATGTCGCCGAAACGTGGTATGAACGAAATAAAAATTTGTTTTCCTGGATGCAGATTGAAAAATGGGCGGCGTTTATTATCCTGAGTTTGATTATTATGGTGGCGGCATTTAATATCATCAGCACAATGATAATGGTCGTTATGGAAAAGAAAAAAGAAATCGGGATATTAAAATCTATCGGCGCTGAAAACAGTTCAGTGATGAGGATTTTTGTCATGCAGGGTTTAATATCCGGTTTAATCGGAACCTTTTTGGGCAGCCTGGTGGGATTTGTTTTGTGCTGGTCTCAGTATAAATATGAATGGTTCGAGCTGCCGGGAGATATTTATTTTATTAGTTCACTACCGATTGAAATACAAGCAATGGACTTTATGTTAATCGCCATCGCTGCAATATTATTATCATTTTTAGCAACTTTGTATCCTTCATGGAAGGCATCCAAATTAGACCCGGTTCAGGCAATCAGATATGAATAGGAATAAAATGAAATCTAAATTACCAGTTTTAATCACTGACAATGTTTATAAAAGTTATCAGCTCGGAAAAACAGAGATTGAAGTTTTAAAAGGCATTGATTTTGAAATTTTTGAAGGTGAAATTGTCGCGGTAACAGGACCTTCCGGTGTGGGAAAAAGTACGTTGTTGCATATTTTAGGCGTGCTGGATCACCCAAGCAGCGGAAATTTATACATAGATCAGGAAGATGTCTTTCAGCTTGACAACAATAAGTTAGCTAATTATCGTAACAAGACGGTTGGTTTTGTTTTTCAATTCCATCATTTGCTGCAGGAATTTTCCGCGCTGGAAAATGTAATGCTGCCGGGAATGATCGCTGATACTCCAAAACAAGAACTTCAGGACCACGCTGAACATCTTTTGGCTGAAGTCGGCTTGACTGACAGGAAGCACCACAGACCGAGCGAAATGTCAGGTGGAGAGCAGCAGCGGGTGGCTGTCGCCAGGGCTTTGATTAATTCTCCGCGTATTATTTTAGCAGATGAACCCTCAGGCAACCTTGACCGCTCTTCAGCCGGTTCTTTGCACGAGCTGTTTTGGAAGCTGAATGAAAAATTTCAACAAACATTGGTTATCGTTACTCATAATTTGGAACTGGCAACAAATGCTGACCGCGTCATCGAATTGTACGACGGACAGGTCAAGACAAACACGTTGAATCATTTAAAAAAATAGTACGTCTAATTAAAATAGAAATGAACAAAAACCTGGTACAAAAATAAGATTTTCATCAGCCAAAGTATGGTATGGAACTCGATATTGTGCATGTGTGAACAAAAATTGATAAAAAAGCATTGAAATTGATTTATATTTTTTGTATGTTAAATATGTAGAATGAATATTTTGTGAAGATTAATGAGCGGAGTAAATTCCGTTCTTTAGAGGAGAATAGATTAATGAAGAAAAATTTTTCCAGTCGTGTGCAGATTGTTATTCAGTATTCACGAGAGGAAGCCTTGCGCCTTGGACATGATTATATTGGAACGGAGCATTTGTTGCTTGGGATTTTGAGAGAAGGCGAAGGTATGGCAATAGAACTGTTGACGAATTTGGGTTGTGATTTAGATGAATTGAAAAAAGCTGTTGAAGATGCTGTGCGAACAACCGGCGATACCATGACAGTTGGAGATATACCGTTAACAAAGCGGGCGGAAAAAATTCTGAAAATGGCTTATATTGAGGCTGAAAAATTTCAGTCAAAGGTTACCGGGACAGAATATCTTCTTCTGGCTTTGGTGAAAGAGCAAGAAGGCGTGGCAGCGCAGGTGTTATTATCTTTTGATGTAAATTATGATTTGGTACGTGATGAATTAGATAATATTTCACAGGGCACACCCACAGTAACGGAAGGTGGAAAAAAGCGGTCGAAAACGCCGGCTTTGGATCACTTTGGCAGAGATTTAACAGACTTGGCGCGAAAAAATGAGCTTGATCCGATTATCGGCAGAGA
>NBLI01000062.1 GCA_002084535.1 Candidatus Zhuqueibacterota bacterium 4572_119 | reverse complement strand
CCGTTGACGTATTCTTATTTGGATATACAATTGTTTCTTTATTCTTTAAATAACTTCTCAATATGCCATTAACTTTTCCAGCCCAGTACTTTCCGCCTTTTCTTTTTGCCAAATTCACCGCTTCGTTGATCACAGCATAAGATGGCACGCGATCAAGAAAAGCTAACTGATAAATGCTGCTTAATAGAATATATTTTACAAACCTGGGGCTTTTCGAAAACTTACCTTTGAAAAACTGCTTAACGATCCACTCTAACTGCTTCTGCCAGCGAATCACACCCAGGAAAATTTCCTGCACCAATCCTTTATCCCGTGCCGGGAGTGATTTTTCCTTTAATGTTTTGTCAAGCAGCAAATCCGCGTAAGCATCTGTTGTTTCCCATCGGTCGAGCAATTGTATTACCAGCAATCGTGGCGACATAATCTGTCTAACATTATTTAATTCTTAATTCGTTTTTTCATGAAGCAATACCTGGTAATCAAACAAACCGATCACCCGGAGAAACAGCGCTCCCGCGTAAATATTCAGCCGTTGTCATACGCCGTCGATTTTCCGGCTGCAATTCTGTGATTGCCAAAATGCCGTTCCCTGTTCCAACGAGAATTTTTTCCTTTTCCACAGAAATCACTTTCCCCGGTTCAACCGATTGTGCACTCGTGCCTGACTCCACTTCTGCCCGAAAAATTTTAACCACTTTCTTTTTCAGCAAGGAATAAGCTCCGGGATACGGCGATAAACCCCTGATTTGGTTAAAAACAGTAACAGCTTCTTTGCTCCAATTAATACGGCACAGCTCTTTGTTAAGCTTCGGTGCTTTGGAAACTTCACCTTCCTGTTTTATCCGTGGCGCGTTTCCCTGATCGATAAGGTTCACAGTTTCCAGAAGCACCTCTGCTCCGATTTCGCTCAACCGGTCATGCAGTTCTCCCGCTGTTTCATTTTCACCAATGCTAACTTTTTCCTGCAAAATCCATTCACCGGTATCGACTTTTTCCTCAAGAAAAAAAGTCGTAACTCCGGTTTCTTTTTCGCCATTGATAATTACCCAATTAATCGGAGCAGCACCCCGGTATTTTGGGAGCAATGAAGAATGCAAATTTATCGTTCCATAAAGTGGAATCGTAAAAACCTGTTTTGGTAAAATACGAAACGCGACCACCACAAATAAATCCGCTTGAAATTCTTTTAACGCTGAAATGAATTTTTCATCCAAAAATTTCGCTGGAGTTAAAACAGGCAAATTAAATTCCATCGCGGTTTTTTTTACCGGTGTTGGTCTCATCTTCCTGCCTCTTCCGGCAGGTTTGTCCGGTCCGGTAACCACTGCCGCTACTTCATGTTGGCTTGTAATTAATTTTCTCAAACTGGGAACAGCGAAATCCGGCGTTCCCATGAATACTAATTTCATGTTATTTTCCAATAAATTCAATTTACGCGAATATTCAGCCGCTCCAGGTTGTGATATTTCGGAATCAACTAAGGCTTACTTGTGAAATACTTTCTTGAAGATTTTTAAGCTACGCCATTTGTGACATTTGCTCTTTTTCTTCCGCCGCGATCGATTTCAACTTTTTCTTCAACAACTGCTTTTTCATCGAGCTGATTCTATCAACAAATAAAACACCATTGAGGTGGTCGATTTCATGCTGCAGCACGCGCGCCAAAAGACCATCCACTTGCTTCTCAAATAGTTGACCTTCCACATTTTGATATTTCACGGTAATAGTTTCCGGGCGTTTAACTTCTTCACGAATATCCGGAATGCTCAGGCAGCCTTCTTCCATTTCAGACTCACCCTCGGCAGTTAAAATTTCCGGGTTCAAATATGCAGTCGGTTCTCCCTCCTCATCAATCAAACTATGGTCGATGACTAACAAAGCTATTGATTCTGCGACTTGCGGAGCAGCCAATCCAATACCCTCTTCTTCTCCCATCACTTCGACCATATTTTTTATGAGCTGCTTGATATTATCATCGTGAACTTCGACTTTTTTTGCTTTCAAGCGAAGGATGGGATTGCCATATTTAATAACACGCAATTTTGACATGTCTATTCACTTCCCAACACTTTTGCGATTGATGAACGAGCCAGTTCAACCTTGGTATTGTCCGAAATTTTCACCAACAGTGTTCCCTCTTTTTCTTTTATGGCAACGATTTGCCCGAAAATTCCACCGATGGTAACAATTTTATCACCTTTTTTTAGGCTGTCAATCATCATCTTCTGTTGTTTCTGCTTCTTTGCCTGGGGTCTGAAAATCAGAAAATACATGATCGCGAAAATCATTACAATGGGAAGCCACATTCCCAGTGTACTACCACCACTACCAGTTCCTCCACCAGGTTGCGCTCCCATAGCAATTAACATTAAAGTATGCATTACTTGAATCCTCCGTGTTTATTATTTGGTTATAATTAAATTGTTTAATTTTTTGTTGAAAAATATCTGTCTAAAAATGTTTTTTTCCAATTACCGTATTGATCAGCCAAAATGGCTTCTCTCGCCATACCCACCAATTCGAGATAAAAATGCAAATTGTGCAGACTGGCAAGCCGCATTCCTAAAATTTCCTGCGCTTTAAAAAGATGCCTGATGTAGGCACGGGTAAAATTCCGGCACGCGTAACATTCGCATTCAGCATCAATAGGGCGAAAGTCCTCTTTGAACGTTGCGTTTTTTACCACCAGCACGCCGTTCCTGGTAAAGACCGTTCCCTTTCTTCCGTTCCGCGTCGGCATCACGCAATCGAACATGTCGATGCCGCGTTCGATCCCTTCAAGAATATCTTCGGGTTTGCCCACTCCCATTAAATAACGGGGCTTATTTTGGGGAAGTATTTCAGTACAAACCGCTGTCATATCGTACATGGCGCTTTTAGGTTCGCCAACCGACAATCCACCAATAGCATAACCAGGAAAATCCATCTCCACTAAAGCCGTCGCGCTGCGCCGCCGTACTTCCTCATAAGTGCTACCCTGAACAATGCCAAACAGTTCCTGGTCAAAGCCATAAAAAGACTCACTGCCATGATACGCCTCAAGCGCCCGTTTCGCCCAGCGCAGAGTCATTTCGTTGGACTCTATCGCCTGGTTGAGCGGACACGGATAAGGCGTGCATTCATCCAAAACCATCATAATGTCCGATCCCAGAAAACGTTGTGTTTCGACCACGCTTTCCGGTGAAAAATCATGATACGATCCATCGAGATGAGACTGGAAACGGACTCCCTCCTCTTTTATTTTCCGCAACTCTGCCAGACTGAAAACCTGGTAACCACCGCTATCCGTTAAAATCGGGCGATCCCAGTTGATAAATTTGTGCAGTCCGCCGGCTTGTTTGATCAACTTCTGACCGGGCCGTAAATAAAGATGATACGTATTTCCGAGAATTATTTGAGAACCAATCTCTTCCAGCTCCAGAGGAGATAAAGTTTTTACCGTACCCTGGGTTCCCACCGGCATAAAAATTGGTGTTTTGATTGTTCCATGCGCCAGAGTTAATTTTCCAGCTCTGGCTTTAGTTGAACTGTCTGTGTTTTCTATTTTAAACTTCAAATTTTATCTATTTTGATGAATTTCATTTGTAAGAGATTCTTTATTAAAAAATCATCTCATGTAAACGTGCTATTTGAATTTTATGTGTTGAAAATTTTTTACTTATTTGGGAAACCGTTAAAACGGCTCTGCTTTCAATATGGTTTTGAACTAACCCGAATTAACAGGCTGTCCTAAAATTGCTTAAATTCACCAAATGTCATTTCGAGTCCGCTGTGGCGGATCGAGAAATCTGGTAAGCCACTAATTTATCGAAAAATACAGATTCCTCGACTCCTCCCGCAGAAGCGGAATCCGCTCGGAATGACAAAAGCTGACTTTTCGAACAGACACTTAATTTTGGTGCTGATTCAATGTAACACCCTTAATTTTAACCGCATTAGCGGTTTCTACCAATGTCTTGTTTGAGAAATTTAGGCATAATTCAAAAATCAGAACAACGAGAACTTAACAATCCACGACATCTTTATATCTTTAGCAAAATACGGATCATCTTCTTCGGTATAAATATCATAAAAATGATAATTGAACGCGAAATTAAATTTCTTCAAAATTGCTGGAATCGGTTCACGAGCACTATAAAAGAAATTATATAAAAATGGTCCTTCAACTCCGGCAGAAATCAATGTTCTGGCTTTATTCGAGCGACCTTTAAACATTGTGAAATCACAGAAATTAAAAGTAAACTCTCTTGAATTTGGAAAACGCGCTTTGAATCTTAACGGACTTCCCACATCTATTGCTGCTATTTCATTTTTACCAGTATTATTAAGGTCATAATTCAGGTAACCTACTCCGATACTCGGCTCCCAGGTAAAAGGTGAAAGCCAGGGTTTAAGTTTTTCCAGCCCCCAGCTCCAAAAACTTACTGAGATCAATTGTCCGGCGCTTATTGGTTTATAGTAAACCGGATTGGATAATGTCGCGCTCAATTTGATGAGCGGTTTTTTCAGCTTTACATCTTCAGTCTTAATAAATTTTGGAATTACTTCCGAGATGCTTCCGTTTTCCACATGAACCAGCAGGTAATTATAGCTCTCTTCCACTTCATTTTTTGTAACCTTAATAACAGGATTTATCAAAGCCCGGTTTTCGTTTTGATTTTGTAAACTGTATGTATTCAATAATCTGTTATTAAGAAGATCTATTGTGTAATTCATTTTTTCATCATCATGCTCTGTTTCCAATTCCCCCCCACCACCACCGGTGATATACCAATTTATCTTGTTTTGGATCGTTTCATTGTTATATGTATTGAATTCTAAACCCTGATAATAATGAACACAGGAAGAAAAATAATTTAACTCCTCACCTGAATTTTCAGAGAATAATAACTCATCAAAAAAAGTATTATCGCAAATAACTTTTTTAAATTTTTTAGCGCCATTTTTTTCTTCATCGTAATCAATTCCCAGCATTAATTTCAAATTATATTCAATTCCGTTTCCATCGATATTATTCGCGCTGTTTATCGGCGAGTGATGCATAAAAGGAACAATTGTTTTGTTCGACTTTGCTGCATATTCTTTCAGCGCTTTGTAAAATTCATATTGTCCGTTCAAATCACTTTTGGAGAATAAGTTCAAATTGTGTTGATCATTTTTTTTAGAATAAATCGCCTTTTTTAAATCGGAAAAGGTATTGTAATGCCAGCCCCTGGACATGGAATCCATAATGAAATAAATAATGTCATTGATTTCAAAAGCATAACAAATAAAATTGTCAGAACTGATCACCGGGAGCACGTTGAAATTCAATTTTTGAAAAATCGGGTAGAGGTCGTTAATAACCTCTGCTTTTTTTTGTTCGTTCAAATAACTAATTGTATTATCCGGCTGAAGAGTTTTCAATTCCTTGATCAAATCCCAATATATTCGCAAATGATACTTTCTATCATTCAGAATAACATAATGTTCATTCATGATCTTATTCTCTTCCGGTCCGAATTTATTACTTAACTTAATGAAATTATCCATCGAAAGTTCAGATGGAATAGAATAGATAATGTTTGAATCCGCGATAAAATCTTCCCAATTAAAGAAATCATTAAAGCTTTGAAGTCCTTTATTCTTACTTGCTAAATTTTTATACTTCGTTTCTTTCCTGAATTTAAATTGCATGATCTCATGATTTCCCAAAACAGGAAAAATAGGTTTTTGACGAGCCAATAATTTGATATAGGGATAGTTGTTTTCATAATAATCTTTATTTGAAAAAGCGCGTTTCAGATTATCCCATTGATGCTCTGCCACACCATCATAAACAATATCTCCCATGTGCACAATAAATTTTATGTTATCATAAATATACTCGTCTTTATCCTTTGCGTAAATTATCTGCTTTGCGACAAAATTGAAGCCGCTCAAGTCATCTGAGCGAGGCATGTTTCTGGAATCACCAATTACAACAAAATAATAATCTTCCGATTCTGCTGAATTTAATTCCGCGAACATTTCATCCATATTACAAAAGTTACTGTTTTCGATTTCTTTGCTTTTATTGAAGTCGAATTCTGCCAATCCAGCAGGCTTAAAATATGAACATCCTGACAATAGCAGCACTAATAATAATAAAAAGATGGCATAGTTTCTCATTTACTTCAATCCTTCTTTTGTGCCTTGCATTATGGTTCTTTGCTCACATTTCTCCCTGCTTTTGCTCAATCTTCACACCAAAAAAACTATTGCTGATTTAGCGGCGTTATATAAGTAAAATAATTAATTCACAAAAATGTTAACCGCGTCTGACAACTTCGCCACAGGCTGTATTTTAATATTTGATTTCTTTTTAAGGGATTTATAATTCCCTTCCGGAATGACAATCCCTTTAAGACCTAACTTTTCTGCTTCAGCGATTCTACGCTCGATATGCGCCACCGGACGGATTTCCCCGGTAAGACCAATTTCTCCGACCAGTACGGCATTGGGTGTGATCACCTGGTTTCTCAGTGACGAGACAATCGCCAAAGCAATCCCCAGATCAGCAGCGGTTTCATCAATACGAACGCCGCCAACCGCGTTCACAAACACATCAAAAGTACCTATTTTCATGCCT
Organism: Candidatus Zhuqueibacterota bacterium 4572_119; assembly: GCA_002084535.1. Lineage (GTDB taxonomy): Bacteria > Zhuqueibacterota > Zhuqueibacteria > Thermofontimicrobiales > Thermofontimicrobiaceae > NBLI01. The sequence continues at coordinate 1,440 of NBLI01000062.1, read as the reverse complement.
ACCCGTTTTTCAAGAACTGCCAGCAGCATGGACAATCGTTTGGGATCGATACCGGTGGCGCTTCTTTGCGGAAGTCCATAATTCGTGGGGCTAACCAATGCCTGTACTTCCAGCAAAAGTGGTCTGGTGCCTTCCATGATGCTGATGACGACCGAGCCCGGCAAATCAGTCTTTCGCTGGGAGAGGAAAATTTCAGAGGGATTGGAAACATCAGCCAATCCTTTTTCGGTCATTTCAAAAACGCCAATCTCGTTGGTAGAACCAAACCGGTTTTTCACGGCGCGTAGAATTCGGAAGAAATGATTCCGGTCCCCTTCAAACTGAAGCAGTGTGTCCACCGTGTGCTCAAGCACTTTTGGACCGGCAATGTAACCCTCTTTCGTCACATGCCCGATCAGGAAAACCGGCAGATTCCGGGTTTTCGCCAATTGCAGAAACTGATGCGCGCACTCCCGAACCTGGCTGATACTGCCGGGAGAGCTTTCCAACTGCGGGCTGTAAATAGTCTGGATCGAATCGATCACCAGCAGCCTGGCATTCACTTTGTCCAGTTCGTTGATAACATTTTCAAGATTATTCTCCGCGAGTATGAACAGCTTTTCAGAATCAAGCCCCAATCGTTCCGCTCGCATTTTAGTCTGGGAAAGTGATTCCTCCCCGGAAACATACAGTACATTCGCGCTGTTCCCTGACAAGCGCGCCGCTTCCTGGAGCATCAACGTAGATTTACCAATTCCCGGATCGCCGCCGATCAGCACCAAAGAGCCACTCACAATCCCGCCGCCCAAAACCCGGTTGAATTCTGGGCTGTGACAATCGATACGTTTTTCATTCTGAAACTGGATTTGATTCAACGGAACCGGGGAAACGGAAGATTTTTCTACTAAAGAACGGGTCCCTGTTTGGGGAACTACTTTTTCTTCAACGATGCTGTTCCATTCACCGCATTCCGTGCATCGCCCCAACCACTTATGCGAGACATAACCACATGATTGGCAGACATACTGTAGTTTCTCTTTTTTTGGTTTTACCATTTGAACCGATCCAACGAATCTAAATCAACCTAACCTGGATAAATTAGAATAGATACTTATTAATCGATAAAACTTTAAAAAATAGTATTATTTTAAAATCAGAAAAGGCTAATGTTGAGGTAAAGAAAAACAGAAACAAAATTAACCCAGCAATTATCACAAAATTCAATTCAGAACAGTTTTTATTTTTCTCTGCCTCAACCTTTGCCTATACCTCAACTATCAATTATTTAGAATAGAATACTTTGCCAAATTTGGCATGAATTTTACTATCAAAGTACTTATGTGTTACAAAAAAACCTGTACAATATAAGTATTTATTTTTAATCTTACAAGATTTTTTTGTTCACCTTATAACGAAATCCTTGAATAAATCACCTGAGTTTTTTATATTCTGCATACTTCA
>NBLI01000061.1 GCA_002084535.1 Candidatus Zhuqueibacterota bacterium 4572_119 | reverse complement strand
CACGATTCATCGTGGTGTCCATAAATCAACATTGCAAGCCAATTTAGCCGCTTCAGCGGCTTCTGGAATAACCATACCTGAATAGTAACCAGAATAAAACCATAATCGATTTTGACAGATTTTTTTTATCCAGCTCAAGTTCGACTTCGCCATCGAACCAGTTCCAATGCCAGTTTTAAAAGAGCCCGGTGATTCCTTCAGCCGGCATTTTTTTTGCGCCTAAACTGGGTGGAATGACGGCTGGCGGAAGTATAATCCACGCAGGTGGAAAAAATGGAATAGGATGTTATCATTTGTAAACTTGATGCTTTATAGCATTAAACTCAAAATTCTAAATCAGACCTGATTAATTGATAAAATATGGAGTACAGTCCCACTTTTGCGAGATTGCTGTATGAAGTAACGTATATAATTCATACCAAAACCGAATCGTAAGTAATACAAAAACAATCAATAAAAAGCCATTGTAAAATAATTCAATTTAGAAATTCAAATTGCTGGTAACCGACCTATGGTTTCCAAATTTCATTGATATGTATTAACTTGCAGCTTTCTAAAATAGTGCCATTTTTTCAATTCATATAGAGTGAGGAAAACTGCTATTCCCACCCAGACAAAGCTGGCCGCCCCCCAAATAAAACAGAATATGCACTCTTCACTTTCATTAAACAATAAACGCAGAACTCCTGGAAAATTCGTTTCCAAAAACAATTTTGCAATACCTGCGATTAATTTTGTTATGCTTTTTCCCCTGTATAATGTAATAGCATCATATAAAAAAACCATTGAACCACGAATGATATACATAATTAGATGAGGAAAAAATCTCGAGATTCCCCATATTAACAAGCAGCCAATAGCCAATCGAAGAGAACTGATATCAGACTTGAACATATCAATGATGTGATCGATGATTTTATAAAGGAGTGAAAGAAAAACATATATAAAACCCATAAGCAAAATCGCAATTGAGAATGAATTTGTTTTAGCGAAATGAGTTACATGTTTGAAAAACGAATTGACTCAATATAAATATTTTATTTTGTATTATCAATAAAAAATTTATGAAAACAGCATTTTTTGAGAGAAAGCTGTCGTAAAGAGAGATTGAATAGTTATTGATCCGTTAATACAAAATTTAAATAAAAAAATACACGAACAAAAAAAAACCCTCACTTATAATCCAAGCAAGGGTTTTAAATTTTTAAACAATGAAATTGTTATTGCATTTTTCGTTTCATCATGTCGATTTGATACTGGGCTGATTTTCTCCAGTTGCGGCTTTTCTTGGCGATTTCATAGTATTTAATCGCGTTGGTGAATTGATTCATTTGCTCGTAAGCCATACCAGCTTCGAAAGCAGCCGGCGCGTAATTTTTTTTGTATTTCAAGCAATTGAGCGCCGCGTCCAGTGCTTCCTGGTTTCTTCCCAGCTTATTAAAAACCGAAGACATCCTGAAATATGGTTCATAATAATTTTCTTTTATAGCAACCGCATTTTGAAAAGCCTGAATTGCTTCATCAGTCTTACCAATTTTATTCAGGGCGACACCCTGCGCGTTAAACGCTCTGTACTGTTTAGGATTTAGAACAGTAACTTTGGCAAAAGCATCCGCGGCTTTTTGGTACTGTTTACGTTTGTTGTAAATAAAGCCAAGTTCATAATAAGCTTTATGATATGTGGAATCATTTGAAACCGCTGTTAAACAAGCTGTTAAGGCATCGTCATAACGATCCAGTTGACGATAGAGTTTTGCTAACGCCAACCATGCCTGGGAATAAAGCGGATTGACCTGTACGGCTTTATTGTATGCGGCTAATGCTTCCTCATAGCGGCGCATTTTTGTAAGTGCCACACCTTTACCATAGTATGACTGCACCAGGCTTGGGTCATATTGAATTGAGGTATCATAAGATTTTAGCGCTTCTTCATAGCTGCCTTTTTTAAGAGCTGTGTTACCTTCGTTATAAGCTTTTTTCGCGGCGTTCTTTTGTTTCTCCGCTTCAAGCAGCTTTTCCTTTGCCTTATTAGCTTCCTCAATTTCTTTCTTTTTCTTTTCGTATTCCTCTAATTGCTTTTGGTGTTCAGCTTGTGTATTTTGAGCATAAGCCTTACCCGTCACTAATAGCGACCCCATTAAAAGCAACAGGACAAGTAACATCCCCACCGTTCTCGTAACAAATTTCATGAGGTTTTCCTCCTTCATGTTTAAATTTAGTCCTCCAATTATTCTGTCTATGGTGCCGAAGGCGGGATTCGAACCCGCACACCTGTTAGGCACTACCCCCTCAAGATAGCGTGTCTGCCAATTCCACCACTTCGGCATAGGAAAATAATTTCGATAACAATTAAATTTTATTTTCCACTATCACCACTGGTTGGTGTTGTCATGGGAATTGTTTGACCTGTGGTTGCTTCGCCTGTCGGTACAGTCGGTAAAACTGCTGCCGAAGATGACGCGCGACGTCTTTCAATTTCCTCAGCAACAACACTCTGGTCAAGGGCTTTGCCCTTATCGATATAGCTAATCAACAACGCCAGTCCCAAAAACACAGCAGCTAAAATTGTCGTCGCTTTTTGTAAAAAAGAAGCAGCGCCTCGACCGCCAAAGACAGTTCCCATTCCTCCACCGCCTCCAAAAACACCGGCTAATCCGCCGCCTTTACTGGACTGAAGTAAAATTACAACCATTAACAGTACTGTAATAATGAAATGAATAATAATTAAAAAAGTTTCCATTTTATCCTCAAAAAATTAATTTGATAATTGCTCCGCGATTTCGATCATTTCTACAAATGAATCAAGCTTGAGACTCGCGCCGCCGATTAATCCACCGTCAATATCTTTTTGATGCAGTAGTTCGCTGATGTTTGAAGGCTTGACACTACCACCATATAGGATGGAAAGTTTTTCGGCGATTTGCTCATCAAAAATCATTGTGATTGTTTTGCGAATAAAACCATGAACTTCCTGGGCTTGTTCCGGCGTCGCGGTAACTCCGGTGCCAATTGCCCAAACAGGTTCATAAGCTACGATGATTCGCTGCATTTGAGCGTGAGACAATCCTTCCAATCCTTGCTTGATTTGTTTTTCAATCACTTTGTTGGTCTTACCAGCTTCTCTTTGCTCAAGCGTTTCACCGACGCATAAAATCGGGCTGATACAACAGGTCGTCAGCGCTCTTTTAATTTTATTATTCACCTTATCATCGGTCTCGTCAAAATATTGTCGTCTCTCAGAATGTCCGACAAGCACATATTGACACCCACAGCTTTCTATCATCTCCGCCGAAACTTCCCCTGTATAAGCGCCTGATGGCTCCCAGTGCATATTTTGCGCGCCAACATTGGCTCTTGTTTCTTTCAAAATTTCACTTACAGAACAAAGGGAAACAAATCCCGGACAAACGATCACATCGGTTTTTTCAATCTTGTCTATTTTATTCTTTAGATCTTTTGCAAAGGCAATGGATTCAGATTTTGTTTTGTTCATCTTCCAATTGCCGGCAATAATTGTTTTTCTCATTATGATTAAACCATTTCAATAATTAATAAATGCGTAAACTAAAACATTTTTGCCAACAGGTCAACAACGCGGCATGAGTAGCCCCATTCGTTGTCGTACCATGACAGTACTTTCACCAGGTTTCCCTCCATGACCATTGTCGAAAGCGCGTCAAATATGCTTGAGTGTGAATTGCCGATTATATCCACTGAAACAATCGGATCTTCTGTATATTCCAAGATACCCTTCATTGGTCCATCAGCAGCTTTTTTCACCGCCGTGTTAATTTCTTCAACGCTGGTTGATTTTTTTAACTCAACGACCAGGTCAACAACAGAACCATCGCTGGTGGGAACGCGCATTGCCATACCATCCAGTTTGCCGTTCAATTCTGGAATAACTTTACCAACGGCTTTCGCGGCGCCGGTACTGGTTGGGATAATTGAAACCCCGGCTGCTCTGGCACGTCGAAGGTCGCTGTGCGGTAAATCAAGAATCTTCTGATCATTTGTGTAAGCATGAACTGTTGTCATCACACCCCTGACAATGCCGAAATTATCATTCAGTATTTTTACTACTGGAGCCAGGCAATTTGTGGTGCAGGACGCGTTGGATACAATTTTGTGTTCGCTTTTCAAATCATCATCATTGACACCAAGAACAATAGTGGCATCGATTTCGTCTTTCGCGGGAACCGTAAGCACAACTTTTTTCGCGCCGGCTTTTAGGTGATTAGCAATTTGTTCTTTCTTTCTAAAAACACCGGTGGATTCAACCACAGCTTCCACGCCTGCTTTTCCCCAGCCGATGTTTGCCGGGTCTTTTTCCGCTGAAATTTTGATAGTTTTACCATTAACGATTATCGCGCCATCAGATGCTACAACTTCACCGTCAAATCTTCCATGAACTGAATCATACTTTAATAAATGTGCCAATGTCTTCGCGTCTGTTAAATCATTAATCTGTACAACTTCAAATTTATCGCGTTTCAGAAGCTCTCTGAAAACTAATCTTCCGATTCTGCCAAATCCATTAATTCCAACATTTACTGCCATATCTTTCTCCTTAAGTAACCAATTCTTTCTTTTAAGTCACAATAGTTATATGATAATTTATGCTTTATTTGCACAACCTAATACGTCTATTTTTGCTTTAACAACATCTTTAATATCGTCTCGCCCTGCTCCGATAATTTTACGCGGATCAAACACTTCGGGTTTCTCCGTCAAAATTTGCCTGACTCCCGCGGTAAAAGCCAATCTCAAGTCAGTATCAATATTGACTTTGGTGATGCCAAGCGAAATCGCTTTTTTGATGTCTTCTACCGGAACTCCTTTTGCCGCTCCGAGATTTGCGCCATATTTATTGGCTTTTTCCAAAACCTCGGGTATAACACTTGAAGCGCCGTGAAGTACAAGCGGTACATCAATCCGGCTTTTTATTTCTTCCAACCGGTCAAACGCCAATTTCGACTCACCTTTAAACTTGTAAGCGCCGTGTGAAGTTCCAATAGCAATAGCTAAAGTATCGCATTGAGTTTCCTTCACAAATCTGACCGCTTCTTCGGTGTCTGTCAACCGGGCGTCTTTTTCATCCACAGAAATATTATCTTCAATTCCGCCTAATCTGCCAAGTTCCGCCTCAACTGATATACCCACTCCATGGCAAACTTTCACAATTTCACTTGTTAAGTGAATATTTTCCTCGAGTGAAGCATGGGAGCCATCGATCATAATCGATGTCCAGCCGTTCCTGACACAGTCTATAATTAAATCATAATCAGTTCCATGATCAAGATGAAGGCTTACCGGGATGCTTGCTTTTTCAGCCATTTTTCTAACAACGGAAGACAAAACTTCAATTCCGCAATACTTGATCGCGCTGGTTGAAGTGGCAATGATTACCGGGGCGTTTTTTTCTTCATGTGCTTCAATAATCGCTTGCGTAATTTCAATATTACTTGTATTAAAAGCGCCAACAGCATATTGACCTTTTTGCGCTTCTGTTTGAAGGTATTTATTGGTAACTAACATTTGAACTCCTGATCTAAAATCATATATTTAAAAAAAATAATGACGCTGCTGATGAAATCCGTTTTAATTGGTCATGCTCCGCGGAATCAAAGGTCGTATCGATTTTCAAAACGGACCAATTCAATAACGTCATTAATAACCATTTGCGTCTTGGAATAAAGAGGCGAGGAAAATTTATCTGGCTCTTAATTGCTTAAATTGACGTATATTATAAGAAAAAAAAAGATAAATGTCAAGTTTTTTTCTTTAAGCTTTGACCGCTGAAAACAAATGGATTTCCTTTACGCCAAAACGATTTAGCTCTTTGGCACAGCCATTCATAGTCGCCCCGGTTGTTAATACGTCATCAATTAATAAAACCACTTTGTTTTTTAATTTGACAGGGTCAACGACCTTGAACGCGCCGGAAACATTTTTGTGCCTATCCATTGCTGACAACTTGGTTTGGGTTTTGGTATAGCGGGTCCTGATTACACATTTATCTAAACATTGAAAATCAGTACCCTTTACAAAAGATTGACAAATTAGCGAACTTTGATTATATCCCCGTTCCCGTTCTCTTGTTTTGTGAAGAGGAATAGGTATGATGATCGTATCGTTTTCAGGGAAATTCAATCTTTTCAGCTTTAGACTCATAAAATACCCGATATTATCCGCTAATCTTTTGAATTCCATATATTTTAAATAATGGATAATGGTCTGTGTCTGAGAAGAAAACTTCCACAATGAAAATGCTGATTTGAAATAGCAGTCTTCGTGCAACTGGCTGCTAATTTGGGATGTTATTGTTGCTGAATCATCAGCTTCCGGTAATAGTTCCCAGCATGAATCACAGATTAATTGGGAATGCTCTATCAAAGTTGAGCGGCAGAGAAGGCAGAACCGGGGAAAAACAAAATGGATCCCTGAATTCGAAATTTCTTGTAATAGTTTTAGAAAAAAAGTCGGAATTGGGGAATGCCTTTTTTTCATTATCAGGAAGTATTATTTAGTTATTGAGCCAAATGAAAACCGGGTATTCAATAAACAATCAAATACCCGGTCGATTTTAATAATTAAAATTAGAATCCAAAATTGTAAACAAAGGCAACTCTTGGAGAAAATCGTTCCTGGGCTTTATATCTTCCCAGGTCTTCATCAAATTGGAAAGTATAGATGTAATCCATGAAAAGAACGAGGTAAGGTTTCACTTTATACCCGATGCCAAGCCGCGCGATAGACCGATCATCCAGCGTGAAAACATCATCCATTTGCTCAATTCCCATTTTATCGTACGTCGCCTGCAAAGCGAACATGGGCACATTTTGTTTTGTCTCTGCCGCGAAATGAAGGACACCGCTATTCGGCGTATCATCCAACCGTTGAAAATTTCCAACCAATTGGATTGTATTCAATATATGTCCAACTAATTCACCATAGGTACCTTTTGTTTCTTCCTGGATATATGCCAGGCTTTCACCTTTTCTCATATCAATGTCTGGCTGATAGCGCTGCACTTCGTAAAACGCGTCAAAAAATGACGGTATAAATTCTTTGCCCAGGAATCTTCTTTCCAGGCGGGCGGTAACTTCCGCGACACCCGCGATAATTTTAAGATCAGCGGCAATACCAACCGCTGTTCCGGTCCCAAAGGTATCCAGTTTTGCCCAGTCGAAATAGGTGTAAGTGCGGAACATGGGAAGATTGATTAGCGGTAATTCGACATCGAGACCGAACGCGTTAAAAGCATCGTCTGTGCCTCTTGAGCCGTCCGGATCAACGTCTGAAACAAAGGTTGTTCCAAAAGTCAGATTCTTAATAATCGGAATATTGATATAGGGACGAAGTGGGCGGACAAATGCCCTGCCACCGATAACTTCCAGTCTGCCCAAATTATTGGTCATGGACTCAAAACCAAAAGTTCCAAAATCCAAATCCAAAGCCAGTCCGATTTTTCTATCGTCATAACTCGCTTCGTTTGTGTAATAATTCATGATAAAACCATGCCCGATTCTGGCAGCATCCAGGGCGCCCACTTTAGTATAAAAAGTATCACCTTTGCGTCCATAGCGTACGTAGCGGATCAGGCGAGCCCAATCGTAATCTTCATCCCAGTCTTCACCACGGATAGCGCCATTATCAGTGTTATAAAGCAGGTTCACATTCAATCCCAGACCGAATTTTCCAATGGCAAGGTCAGGGCGAAGATTAATCGTCATATAAGACTGATCGTCAATCACAGTCATTCCAATTCCACCGGTAAAACTGCCGCTGTTACCAAATGGATTTGTCGTTTGCGCAAAAGCCGATGTCGCGATAATTACTACTAACATCGCTGTTAACATAAAATTCATGTTTTTTTTCATAGTCGTCCCTTTCGGCATGTTTGTGATAAAAATTTAAATTCAATGAAAAATATAGACATAACCCTTGAAAAAGTCAAGTGAAATTTTAAGACAAAAGTAATACCTCATATACTGGTGGCAGACAGAGATGTCGTACACTTCAACTAAATAATAAATTGTGCCATCAACAATTATATTTATTGATTTCCTATATAGTATCAACAATTACTATT
>NBLI01000060.1 GCA_002084535.1 Candidatus Zhuqueibacterota bacterium 4572_119 | reverse complement strand
TCACCTTGATTTTATTTTGACTGACTTGTCGGTCAATTATACACAAGTATAATAAATTAGTTTCAAAAAGTCAAGAGATTTTTTTACTTCGGCGTAACGCCTCATTTATGGGAGTATTCAAGATGTCGCACACTTGAAATAGTAATTGTTGATACTATCTATGAGTCAACTCTAAAAAGGTAAAAACCAGGTATTTTCTAACAAAACAAAAATAGTTTATATTGAAGTTATAGTACCATAATTTATAAAAAATCTTAAAATACCTGGTTTTTAGAATGGACTCATCTATAAAATCAATAAATATAATTGTTGATGGCATAATTTATTACTTAGTTGAAGTGTACGACATCTCTGTCTGCCACCAATATCTGAGGCATGGCAAAATTGATTTTTGAGCTGGGTTCCAAAGGACGAAAAGGATATACGCTGCCAAAGATGCAGGTAGATGAAAGACGCATGGAAAATTTAATCCCGGAAAAATTTTTGAGAAAAAAACCGGCTCGTCTCCCCGAAGTTAGTGAAAACGAAACAATGCGCCACTTTGTTGAATTGTCCAATTTGAATTATCACATTGATAAAGGATTTTACCCGCTGGGTTCATGCACGATGAAATACAATCCAAAGATTAATGAAAATATTGCCAGCAGTAGCTGCCTGACAGATTTGCATCCTATGCAGAGCGAGTTATTGGCTCAGGGGGCATTATCATTAATGGATGAATTGTCTGAATATCTGTGCGAAATATCCGGGTTGAAAGCGGTTACATTGCAGCCTGCTGCCGGCGCGCACGGCGAACTCACCGGACTAATGCTTATTCGCGCTTATCACGAGAACCTGGGCAATCCACGCGAGAAAATACTGATCCCGGACTCGGCTCACGGCACCAACCCAGCCAGTGTAACAACTGCCGGTTACCGCGCCGTCCAGATTAAATCTGACGAAAACGGCGTCGTTGATCTTGAAGACCTGAAGAAACATCTCGATGAAAATACTGCCGCGCTCATGCTGACAAATCCCAACACCCTGGGATTATTTGAGACGCAGCTCAAGGAAATTAATGAATTATTGAAAAGTGTTGACGCGCTGCTGTACATGGACGGAGCGAATTTGAACGCGCTCCTTGGTATTATCCGTCCCGGAGATGTGGGAGTGGATATTCTACACTTCAATTTGCACAAGACTTTTTCGACGCCTCATGGCGGGGGAGGCCCAGGTTCAGGTCCGGTTGGTGTTTCTGAAAAACTGGTCGATTTTTTACCATTTCCGAGAATTAATAAAAAAGATGGTAAGTTTTTACTTGAGAGTAATTTTCCAAAATCAATCGGAAGAATACATTCTTTTTACGGGAATTTTGCTGTAATGGTTAAAGCCTATGTTTATATCCGCATGTTGGGGGCAGAAGGTTTGAGGCGTGTCAGTGAAAATGCCATTATAAATGCCAATTATCTTAAAGAAAAACTGAAAGATTATTTTGATATGCCATATCCCGGGCTGGCGATGCATGAATTTGTTTTGTCAGGTTCGAGGCAGAAGAAACAGGGGATTTCCACTACTGATATGGCAAAACGGCTGTTGGATTTTGGTTTCCACGCGCCAACGATTTATTTTCCGCTCATTGTGAGCGAAGCGCTGATGATTGAACCTACTGAAACTGAAAGCATTGAGACGCTAAATGAATTTGTGGACACGTTGATTGGGATCACAGAAGAAGTAGAAAAAAATCCTGATATTGTGAAAAACGCACCGCATTTTACACCCGTTTCAAGACTCGATGATGTAAAGGCGATAAAAGAACCAAATATCCGTTTTGATTTTGAACAATAAAAAGTGCTGGCGTAAATTTTGCTGTTAATAATCAATTCTGTTCAACTCTTCTTGTAAAACATCAATTGGCGACATCTTTCTGGAGAACAGCGATATGATTGAACAAAGCATCAACGGATCATCAGTACTTGTAGTGGATGATCTTCCACTGAATCGGAAATTACAAAAGACCTATTTGAAGGAGGTTGGTTACCAGGTTCATTTGGCGGAAAATGGCATCGAAGCGCTGCAAAAAGTCAAGCAGGTTTCACCTGATTTAATTTTACTCGATGTGATGATGCCAAAAATGGACGGTTTTCAGGTTTGCCGCCATATAAAGAATAATTTGAAAACGCGTTTCATACCAATTATTATGGTTACCGCGTTAAATGAGATTGAAAGCAAGATCAAAGGTATTGAAGCCGGGGCTGATGATTTTATTTGTAAACCGTTTAATAAGCATGAGCTATTAGCACGGGTTAAATCGCTTCTGCGAATTAAACACCTAAATAAAGAACTGCAAATTAAAATCAGGCAGCTGGAAAACGCGCATGTGAAATTAAAGAAACTGGCGATTACCGATGGACTAACCGAGCTTTATAATTACCGGTTTTTCAAAGAGCAGCTAACGAAAGAAATTATACGCGCGGAAAGGCATGGCAGCCGCGTTTCCATTGTTATGTTGGATATCGACTATTTCAAAAATTATAATGACACCAATGGACATCCAGCCGGTGATTATGTTTTAAAAACAATAGCGGGATTATTAAGAAATAACATCCGCAACCTGGACATTGCCGCGCGGTACGGTGGGGAAGAGTTCTCACTTATTTTGATCGAGACCGGCAAAGATGCTGCCGGATTTGTGAGTAATAAAATAAAAAATCTGGTTGAAAATACAAAATTCAGGTATGAAGAGAGCCAGCCAAATGGCAAGCTGACTGTAAGCATGGGAGTGGCGACTTTTCCTGAAGATGGAAAAACGTTTGATGAGCTTGTCGCTATGGCTGATAAAAGATTATATAAAGCTAAAAAAGGCGGGCGCAATCAGGTTGTATTGGTATAGAAAAATACTTAGTAGTGATGATTTTTAAGAGATGAAGCGAGGATGCTTTATCTCACTTCACTTTAAAAATAAAAATTTTTCAAGCAGGATAAAATAAAAAATGGATATCAAAAAGCCTTTTTCACCAAAACTTTTTTTTGTATTGCTGGGAACGACACTAATTCCGTTGGTGTTGGTCTTTTTTTATTTGCATAAAAATGTTCGGTTATTGTTAACTCAGTTTGATTCGTTCTACATGGTATTTGTGGTATTGTTTTTTCTGGCAATCGCGTTGTCAATTGTGGGAACACTGCTGGTGTCAAGACCGCAATATGAGAGGTTTTTAAAATATAATATGATAGCGCGCAAGATAGCGGGTGGTAAATTTGAACTTCGGCTTCCTGTAGATTCTGATGATGAACTTGGTAAATTGGGAAAGTTTTTTAACCTGCTGGCAAAAGAACACCATGAAATCAAAAAAAAAGGAGTCGGCGAAAAATTATTCGAGCGAGAAAAAATACAGGCAATTCTGGAAAATATTGGTGATGGCGTCATTATGACTGATAATTTTAACAAAATAGAGTTGCTGAATTCTGTGGCAGAAGCATGGTTTGTGAAAGAAGAAAACAGGCATTCAAAACAGAAAATTACAGACCTGATTCAGGATGAAAAACTGCTGGAGCTCATTGAAAACGTAAAAGAAGGGAAAAGTCAAAAGGACGAAAAAGTAGAAATACAAATAAAATCCCCGGATGATTCTAAAAGTATTGTTTTACAAGCTATTGCCACAAAGGTCGTTGGAGATAATAATCGGGTGTTGGGCGTAGCAACCGCGCTTCGTGATTTGACAAAAGAAAAGGAAATTGATAAAAAGAAAACGGAAGTTGTGTCAATGGTTTCCCACGAGCTTCGTTCACCTTTAACATCGATCGCGGGCTTTAGTGAATTATTACTCAACGATGGAATCTCAAAAGAACAGTTAAAAGATTACGCGGAAATAATTTTGTCAGAATCCAGGCGCTTGAATGATTTGATTAATAAATATTTGGATATTTCCCGAATAGAGTCAGGGAAAAGCGAAATGAATAAAACAGCTGTAAATATGGAGGACGTTATTCGAAGCGTTGTCGGGATGAATGGTTTTCTTGCCGAGACAAAAGGAATTGGTGTAAATGTTGAAATTCCCAAAGACATTTCTCTGATTCATGCCGACCGCCAAATGATGAGCGAAGTTATCCTGAATCTTTTTTCAAACGCTGTGAAATATAGTTCGCCAAGTACAAATATTACTATCAAAGTTTATCATACGGAGAAAGAACAGATTGTAGAAGTGATCGACCAGGGTTATGGAATTCCTGAAAAAGCTCTGGAAAACGTATTTGACAAATTTTTTCGGGTATCTGAAAATGAAAAAGTACAGGAGGAGGAGGGCACCGGTCTGGGATTGTCGTTGGTTAAGGAAATCATTATTAAACACAAGGGAAGAATCTGGGCTAAAAGCAAGCTCAATGAAGGATCAACGTTTTTTGTCGCGCTGCCCAAATTAATGGATAATGAACTGGTCGATGATTCAATTAATGATGTACTTGTTGTATAGTTTATGACGAGAGCTGCAAAATTACTTCCGGGAAATAATTTTAAAGTCCCTTCCCGGAATAATCCCTCCCCGCGAATTCGACAACCGTCTCTCTAATAAAAATGATTGAAGCAGATTATTTAAGTATTTTGAGCGGAGAAACTTAAAAAGCACAAGATAATTATTACATATATGGGTTAGTTTTTTCTGTTTTCACCCAACACATAACAGGTTAAATATTAAATGCCGATAAGTCAAAAACATAAAAAACGATTTTCCATCAGAGACAGAAAAGGTGTTGATGAATTGGAAAATTTCATCAATGACCATATTTATAAAAGTAGTCAGTCGTCCGCTTTGAAAGATATGAGCGACCAATTAGAAAAGAACCGGACGATTTTGTTGATCGATGATGATAAAGACATGATTGAGATTGGCAGAAAAATCATCTCATCAGCCGGTTATAATTTTGTTTCGACTTCTACCGGAATGGAAGGACTCGACTTCATTTTAAAATATAAACCGGATCTCATCCTGCTTGATTATATCATGCCGGGACTAAATGGAGCGGAAGTTTTTGAACGGCTGGTTACAAGTCAGCGCTATAAACACCTGGCAAATACACCTGTTATTATGCTAACCGCAAAAAGTGAGTATGATATAAACCGGTCGGCGCTTTTTGAGATGGGGCTGGCAGCGTTTTTAGTCAAGCCGTTTGGACATCGTGAACTGATAAATGTCATTGATAATGTTTTCATCCTTCACCAGGTTAAGCAGAAGAATAAAGAACTTGAGCAAAAAATTCGCCGAAGTGAATACAAGTATCAGGACTTAATTGAGAATGCCAATGACCTGATTTACACGCTGAACCTGAAAGGTGATTTTATTTTTATCAACAGGCGCTTGAGTACTTTGACCGGCTTTCCGCGCGAGGACTGGATCGGACGCAGTTTTTTTGACCTTGTGGCGCCGGAAGATCGTATCGAAGCGCGAAACAATTTTAATATGACATTGCGGGGCAAAGCGAGGATTTTTGAGATAAGGTTGATTTGCCAGACAGGGAAACCGCTTTATCTTTCCATGAATATCAACCCGATTTATGAAAAAGGCGAGGTGGTTGGAGCCATCGGAATTAGCCGGGATATCACGCAAAGAAAAAAACTGGAAGAAGAAATTACAGAGCTAAAAAACTTCAGCGAGAGCATAATCCAGAGCATGGGCTCAGGGCTGATCACGCTTAATTTGGAAAAGAAAATCACTTCCTTCAACAACAGCGCTGAAATAATTTTAGGATATAAAAATACCGATGTCATTGGAAAATATATTTACGATATTTTTCCCCGTGAGCAGAGCGAAAAACTTGTTTCCACTAATAATTCAAATTATCGCTATCCGCTGAATCGGGAAGTGGAATTAACCCGAAAAGATGGATCCAAAGTATTTATCGGTTACAGCGTCTCTTCCAGAATCGACAACCACAGTTTGAAAGTCGGAACAATCATTTCATTCAGGGATATTTCGCAAATAAAGCAAATGCAAATGGAAGTTGTTCGTATGGACAGGTTGGCATCCATGGGAGTGCTCGCGTCCGGTATCGCGCATGAGGTTAGAAATCCTTTGGCAGGGATTAAAACCATGGCGCAAACGCTCGAAGAAGAGATGGAAAAAAATGACGACCGGAAAGAATATTTGACACGGATAATCAGCCAGGTCAATCGGCTGGACGAGCTGCTGAAGTCTCTTTTTTCATTCGCGAAACCGCAGCAGCCAAACCGGAGCTTGCAGCACTTAAGCGATATTATCCGGGAAGTGGATGTTTTGTTCGAAGAAAGGCTAAAAAAGAAAAGTATCGAGTATATTAAAAAATTTGAAGAAAATCTTCCCAGGATTTTTATTGATTTTCATCAAATACAACAGGTTTTTATTAACTTATTTTTAAATTCCCTGGAGGCAATGCCAAGCGGCGGCAAGTTCGAGGTAACAGCGCGAACCGTTGAAACGATAATATATCCCAGGGACCGAAGAAAGAAAACTTTTATCCATGAAAATAAAGAGTCGCTTTATGTTGAAATTAAAGTGAGGGATACCGGAGCCGGAATAAAACCGGAAATGAAAAAAAGTATTTTTGATCCGTTTTTTACAACAAAGCCGCAGGGCACCGGGCTCGGGCTTTCAATTGTTTACCGCATCATGGAAGAACATCAGGGAGAAATTTTGGTCGATAGCGAATATGGAAAAGGAACAGTGTTTACACTGTTATTACCCACGGAGGAGTAAAGTTTCATGAAAGAAAGAATTTTAATAGTTGATGATGAAGAGGATTTAACATTAGGATATTCAAAATGTTTGTCCAAAGTAGGCTATGAAGTTAAAACCGCAGGATCAGGTGAAGAAGCGCTTGAACTGTTAAGAGAAGAAATATTTGATTTGGTTTTTTTGGATATACGATTGCCTAAAATGGACGGACTGCAGGTGTTAAAGAAGGCATTGGAAATCGATCCTGATTTAATTGTCGTTATGATGACGGCTCATGGAAGTGTGCAGTCGGCGGTTGAATCCATGCAAATTGGCGCGCACCATTACCTAATGAAAGGGTTTGATCACGAGGAGTTGCGTGTCGTTGCTAAAAAATCATTGCAATATAATAAATTAAAACGAGAGGTTTACCAACTTAAGTTACAGGACCGCCGCCGTTACCCTGATACCGCGATTTTTGGCAGCAGCGCGAAAATAAAGAAAGTCAAAGACCTGATTAAAGTGGTAGCTAAAACGCCAAAAACATCAGTCTTGATTCAGGGAGAAAGCGGAACCGGTAAAGAACTGGTCGCCTGGGCAGTTCATAATTGGAGCAGTCGCCGGGAAAATTCGATGATCCCGATCAACTGCAGCGCCATACCGGAGGCACTTATGGAGAGCGAGTTGTTCGGTTTTGAGAAGGGCGCTTTCACCGATGCAAAAGCCATGAAAAAGGGAGTTTTTGAAATGGCTCATGGCGGTACCATCTTTTTGGATGAAATCTCCAGTATGAATCCTGCGCTCCAGCCAAAGCTATTGCGGGCTATAGAAACGCAAAGTTTTAGAAGAATTGGTGGAATATCAGATATTAAAGTAGATGTTCGAATCATCGCGGCTACCAATCGTAATTTATTGGATTGTGTGAAGGAAGGAACATTTCGTGAAGATTTATATTACAGGCTGAAAGTCATGGAGATAAACCTGCCGCCACTGAAGGAGCGTATTGAGGACATTATTCCCATGGCAAAATTATTCATCGATTTGAACAATAAGGAATTTTCCAAAGAAATTAAGGGTATTTCTGATGAAGCCCAGCAGATGTTAGTCAGCTATAATTGGCCTGGTAATGTACGAGAATTAAAGAATGTAATTGAGCGGGCTTCTATTTTATGCCTGGGAGAAATAATTGAAGCGGAGCACCTTGCCGTTGAACTTGAAGATGCGCCCCGACGGGATGTCCCGCCCGAACAGAAAACAGAGGTCAGTCCGGCTGAAGAAGAATCCGAGAATGCTGTATCGCTCCAGGATATTGAGAAAATTCACATCATAAAAACATTAAATAGTGTTAACGGAAACAAATCAAAGGCAGCGCGTATGCTGGAAATTTCCCGTTCAACTTTGCGCGAGAAATTAAAACAATACGGTATCGCCTGATCGATAGGTGAACAAGTTTTTAAAATATTAATTGGCAAAACAAGTATTAATAATTTGAGATTATTAAAAACAGGTTGTCTGGAATACATCGCCTTTATGCGATGTTTGCCATCCATGGGATTGCATTCCATATCTGGCATGAATTTTACTATTAAGGTGCTAATCAATTTTTATTATTCTAATAACGGTTAAACCGGTCTCTTCAACTATAATATATGAGTCAACTCTAAAAAGGTAAAAACCAGGTATTTTCCAATTAAAACAAAAACTGTTTATATTGAAGTTATAGCTCCATAATTTATGAAAAATCTTAAAATAC
>NBLI01000059.1 GCA_002084535.1 Candidatus Zhuqueibacterota bacterium 4572_119 | reverse complement strand
TCAGTTATGGGAGTATTCAAGATGTCGCACACTTGAAATTGTAATTGTTGATACTATCTATGAATCCATTCTAAAAACCAGGTATTTTAATTTTTTTCATGAATTACGGTGCTATAACTTCAATATAAACAGTTTTTATTTTGATTGGAAAATACCTAATTTTTGCCTTTTTAGAGTTGACTCATCAATGAAATCAATAAATATAATTGTTGATGGCACAATTTATTATTTAGTTGAAGTGTACGACATCTCTGTCTGCCACCAGTATCTGATGTATTACAATTTTAATGATGGAATAGCTTAAGTTCGATTCAGTAGAGCAAGTGATTCAATTTCAGATTATTCAGCGGCTGTAGTCCATGGTTCCGGGTAGAAAAAAAACTTGATTTTAATAAAAAATTTCCTTACAATATTAGACTTTATTTTATGGAGGCATCGAATAATTATTATGATTCAACAGAAAATACGTGAATTAGCCGAACAAAAACCGGATAATACAGCAATAATATATGAAGATTATAGAATTAGCTACTTTCAGCTAAATCAAATGCTTGATAAGTTAGCCAATGGATTAAAAAATGTGGGAATCGAGAAAGGTGATCGGGTTGCTTTGATCTTGCCCAATGTTCCTCATTTTATTTTTAATTATTACGCGATCCAAAGATTAGGTGCGACTGTTGTACCAGTGAATTACATGCTTCCACCGGACGAGTTACTCCATGTTCTGAATAATTCGAAACCAAAAGCTGTGATATATTGGGATGGTTTTCGTGGGGAAATGGTAGAGTTTTTTAAAAGCTATAATGATCCGTTAATAAAGATTGTTCTTGGGACAAAACGAGAATTCGATTTTGAAGATGTGACCACGCTGTTGGCAAATTCTTCCGATGAAAAGCTTGAAATTGAAAATAATGGAGAAGTACCGGCAGTCATTCAATATACCGCTGGCAATGATAATTTGCCCATAGGCGCAGAGATCAGCTATGAAAGTGTCATGCAAAATTCAAATTCGGTGGCAGAACTTTTTGGATTTTCAGATAGCGATGTTTTCGCGGTTATCCTTCCATTATTTATGATAGTAAACCAAACCGCAATCCTGAACAACGCGTTTAGTCTGGGTTGCCCGGTGGTGCTGCATTCAAAAGTGGATGTTGAATTAATAGCTAAATCAATCGAC
Organism: Candidatus Zhuqueibacterota bacterium 4572_119; assembly: GCA_002084535.1. GTDB lineage: Bacteria > Zhuqueibacterota > Zhuqueibacteria > Thermofontimicrobiales > Thermofontimicrobiaceae > NBLI01. Next base: position 6,932 of record NBLI01000059.1, on the reverse strand, counting down.
AATTTGAATGTTACAGTGATTGTATCGTCAGCGAAATTTTTTAAAAGTTTGTGCGCGTTGGATGCGGAGAAAATTAAAGGCAATTCCCTGAAAAATTGTTTGTCCGTTCATTCAGTGATACCTCATCAGCTTTTTACAGATTTTAAGGAGAAATTTGGCATCTCATTGATTAATGCTTACTCAGTCACGGAAGCAGGTGGAATAGTGGCGGCGACGCATCCATCATACGATGAGAGCAGCCAATCCATTGGAATGCCTTTGTCAGAAATGGAGATACAAATTCATAACAATCATGGTGAAGCCGTAAATGTTGGTGATGTCGGAGAAATCGCATTAAAAGGAAAATCCCTGCTTCAAAGATATTGGGCAAACGATGACTTGACTGATCAAAGGCTTAACAACGGCTGGTTTTACCCGGGCGATATTGGGAAAAAAAACAGCGATGGATTTATTACCCTGATTGAAAAAAAATCAAACGTTATTTTTAAAAGCGGTTTCCAGATTCCAGCCGGTGAAATTGAACAGGTAATGCTGGAGCATCCAAAAATTCGCGAAGTGGCAGTGATTTCAGTACCTCATCCTGATCATAAAGAAGATATTATGGCTTATGTAGTCCCTGTGAAAGATGAGACTTTGGAAAAGCAAGAAATAATTGAATTTTGCAAGGAACAATTCCCTGTTTATAAATGCCCACAGTCAATCGAATTTTGCGATGAGTTGCCAAAATCGCGCATGGGTAAAATTTTAAAAAGAAAACTTAAAAGCAGCGACAATAAATAATAGTGAAGTGTTATCACATAAATATTTGAACACAAGGAGGAGTTAGGTGAAAGAGTATTCAGTAGATAAAATTAGAAATGTCGGTTTGGTGGGGCACGGAGATGCTGGTAAAACGACTTTAGCTGAAGCAATTCTTTTCTCAAGTGGAGCGACCAATCGTTTTGGATCAGTTGATGATGGTACGACAGTTTCTGATTATAGTAATGATGAAATTGAACGCAAGATTTCGGTGTCCACATCCTTGTTATACGTGGACTGGAAAAGTCACAAGGTCAATGTTCTTGATACACCGGGATATTTTGATTTTATTGGTGAAGTCAGGTGCGGAATTCGTGCTGCTGATATAGCGATTGTATTGTTGAACGGCGTTGCCGGCGTCGAAGTTGGTACAGATCTTGTTTGGGAAGTTTTGAACGATTTGGGAATTCCACGGTTTTTTTATGTTAATCACTTAAATAAAGAACATGCTGATTTTGATAAGACGATTAGTGATGCGCAGGAGAGTTATGGTAACGGTGTTGTCGCGCTTAATTTCCCAGTTAACCAGGGAGAAGAATTTAATAGTATAATCGATGTTCTTCGTATGAAAAAAGTTACTTTCAGCGCGGATGGCAGCGGAAAATATACAATGGAAGATATACCTGCCGATCTGCAAAGCAAAGCCGATGATATGCGTATGCAGTTCGTGGAAAAAGTTGCAGAATCTAATGACGAACTTTTAGAGAAATATTTTGAAGCCGGTGAATTGACAGATGAAGATATTGCCAAAGGCTTGAAAACTGGTTTAGTATCCAAAGCAATTTTCCCTGTCTTGTGCGGGGCGGCTACAAAAAATGTTGGCACTCAACTTTTGCTGGATTTTATCACCGATTATTGTCCTTCACCCAAAGATGTATCCCCAATTATTGCTGAAGAAGATGGTAAAGAGGTGGAAGTCGTTACTGATGAAAATGGTGAGTTCGCGGGATTGGTTTTTAAAACTTTATCAGAAAAGCATTTAGGTGAGCTTTCCCTCATTCGCGCCTTTTCGGGAACTATAAAATCCGGGGATGATGTCGTGAATGTCACCCAAGATTCAACAGAAAAAATTGGGCAAATTTATACATTAATTGGAAGAGAGAGAAAGGATATTGGATCTATTCGCGCCGGTGATATTGGCGCGTTAGTTAAACTAAAAAATACACAGACTGGAGATACCCTTGCCAGTAAAAAGAAAAAGGTAAAGATTAAACCAATAGATTTCCCCACTCCAGTGGTTGAGATGGCAGTGAGTCCGAAAACCAAAGGTGATGAAGACAAGATTTCTACCGGTTTAAGCACGCTGAATTTGATTGATCCAAGTTTCACTGTAACAATCGATCCTGAATTACATCAAACAGTAATTTCCGGGCAGGGAGAAGTTCATTTGCTCATTATCCTAAAAAGACTAAAAGAACGTTATGGTGTTGAGGTTGAAAGAAAGAAACCAAAGATTCCCTATCGTGAAACAATCACTGCCAATGGTGACGAAAAATATCGCCATAAAAAACAATCAGGTGGAGCCGGTCAATTCGCTGAAGTATGGATGCGAATCGAGCCCATGAACCGGGGCGAAGGCTTTGAATTTGTCAGTAAAGTAGTTGGCGGTTCAATCTCATCCGTTTTCATTCCTTCCATTGAAAAAGGTGTGCGGCAGATTATTGTTGAAGGCGCTGTTGCGGGCTACAAAATTGTCGATACCAGAGCAATCGTCTATGATGGAAAAGAACACCCGGTGGATTCAAAGGATATTGCATTTCAAATTGCGGGTCGCGAAGTATTTAAAATGCTGGTTAAAAAAGCGAAACCAATTCTTCTTGAGCCAATCTACGATGTTGAGGTAAAGTGTCCCGAAGAAAATATGGGTGATATCATGGGTGACATTTCCACTCGACGCGGAAAAATTGCCGGAATGGGTGCTTCTGGGCGTTTCCAGGTCGTTAAAGCACAGATACCTCTGGCAGAGCTGCATGACTATTCGACATCACTTCGTTCAATGACCCAGGGACGGGCAACTTATACGCGTGAATTTTCACACTATGATCCAATGCCCAAAGATTTGGAAGCCAAGGTTATCGCGGAATCAAAAGAAGAAGATGAAAAATAATATACTGTAATTGTCAGTTTAAAAAGGGCATGACTAAGGTTATGCCCTTTTCTTGTTTTTGTTGGAGGAAATATGAAACATCTTTGGGCGCCCTGGCGGATTAAATATATTGAGAAAGTTAAGGATGGGGAAGAAGGATGTATCTTTTGTGATAAACCTTCTGCAAAAGATGACAGAAAAAATCTTATTCTTTACCGCGGTAAAACTTGTTTTGTTTTGATGAATTTGTACCCTTATAATAATGCCCATCTCATGGTGGTTCCCTACAACCATATTAGTGATATTTCCCAATTAAATGAAAAAGAGAGACTGGAGCTGATGGAATTGTTGGCTTTGTGCAAAGATGTAATCACTGAATCAATGAAACCACATGGATTTAATATCGGGATGAATCTGGGAGAAGTGGCGGGAGCCGGGGTAAAGGATCATTTACATTTTCATATTGTTCCGCGCTGGAGCGGAGATACCAATTTCATGCCCGTATTCGGAAAAACCAAAGTGATTTCCGAGGGATTGGAACAAACCTGGGAAAAGCTGAAAAAACTTTTCGACAGGGAAAAAGAAAAAATGTAAACCCAGCTTTACTGTATTACGCGAACCCGAACCGCGCGATCGCCTTTAAAATCTGACTTAATGTCAAAACCAACCCGTTGGTCTTCCCTGAGTCGATTTCCTTTTACAGTGATATCAAGGTCGCTGACGTGGACGAACAGCTCTTCATCATCATCGCTCACAATAAATCCAAAACCTTTTGAACTGTCCCACATTTTGACTGTGCCGTATTTCATTTGATCTCCAAACCTGGATAAACCAGAATAGTTTTTTATTAATCGATAACATTTAAAAAAACAGTGTTATTTTTAAAATCACAAAAGGTAAAGGTTAAGGTGAAGAAAAACAAGAAACAAAATTAATCCAGCAATTGTCACAGAATTCAATTCAGAAAAGTTTTTATTTCTTCTCTACCTTTACCTCAACAATCAATTATTTAGAATATGAAATTTAGCCAAATTTAGTATGAATTTTACTATTAAGGTATCAAAGTTTTATGTTTCTGTTTTTCAGAAAAAAATTCTTTGATATATTCCACAGCATTGTGGAATATTATTTTTCCATCCGCATCTTTTTTCAATCCTTCCCGTGTCCATCTTGGGTGCTGGACAGGATGGTAATGCCGTTCCGGGTGAGGCATGAGTCCAAAAATCCTGCCGGTTGAATCACAAATTCCGGCGATATTGTTCACCGATCCGTTTGGATTCCAGGGATAATCTGGCTCGCTGCCGTCCGCGTTTATATATTGAAAAACAATTTGATCATTTTCGATTAAGTTTTGCAGCACTTCTCTGCTTTTGGGAATAAATTTCCCCTCCGCGTGCGCCACTGGATAATAGACAATATTTTCCATGTTTCTTGTGAATACGCACTTTTTGCTAACTGGCTTTAAATAAATCCACCGGTCTTCAAATTTGCCGGAATCGTTGTCTGTTAAAGTCACTAACTGTGAGCCATTGTTCAACTGAACTTCCGGCAGCAATCCTGCTTTCACTAATACCTGGAAACCGTTACAAATACCGATAATTAATTTTCCGTCTTTAACAAATTGATCCAATTGATCTTTTAGTTTATACTTTAATTCATTGGCTAAAATTTTTCCCGCGGATATATCGTCACCATAAGTGAATCCGCCCGGAATTGCCAGAATGTGATAATCTTCGAGTTTTATATTATTCGCGAGGATTTCATTCACATGAACCAAATTAATTTCGCTTCCCGCATGCTTGAACGCGTGAACAGTTTCATAATCGCAATTAGATCCCGCGGTTCTTATTATCAAAGTTCTTACCGGTTTCATTTGTTTTATCCTTTTTTCAATTTACCAGCGTAACGGTTTTTGCCACGATTCCTTTAATTCAGAAATATTCATTTCAATTATTTTTCTATCATCTAACCCGATTACTTCAAATGTCTTTTCTTTACAGACTTTTCCAATAACAGCATAAATATTTGTGTTCATAATTTTCTCAAATTGGTTTTTATTTTTTGGGAGCACTTCGGCGATAAAACGGCTGTTTGACTCAGAAAAGAGTAATTTATCGTCCCTGTCCAGACCATCTGTTGTTGGCACTTTTGATAATTCCAGTTTCATGCCCAGCCCTCCGGCAAATGCCATCTCCGCGGCAGCGACCGCGATACCACCTTCGGAACAGTCATGACACGATTTAACGAGTCCCTGCTCAGTCGCCTGGCTTAACGCTGTCATCAATTTTTTACCAAAGAGGGAATCAACGCCTGGGGCTTTCGCGCTTTGTTGACCAGTTATGTCATAATAATGAGAACCGCCAAGTTCGTCTTTTGTATCACCGATAATATAAATCAAGCTGCCCGGAACTTTGACGTCCATTGTAATGGCTTTTCTGACATCGGGCATTATACTAATAGCTGAAATGAGCAGTGTCGGCGGAATGGCGATGGATTTTTCTCCGACCTGGTATTCATTGTTCAGACTATCTTTTCCAGAAATAAATGGCGTTTCATACACCTTAGCGACGTCATAGCACGCCTGTGAAGCACGAACAAGCGAGCCGAGCCTGTCTGGTTTGTTGGTATTTCCCCAGCAAAAATTGTCCAGCAAGGCAATCCTGTCTAACTTGCCTCCGACAGCGATGATCTGTCGAATCGCTTCATCGATGGCTGAAGCCGCCATAGCGTAGGGATCAATCAAGCCGTATTTCGGATTGCAGCCATTGGAAATGATGATACCCTTCATTGATTCAAGGACAGGGCGCACAATCGCGGCGTCACCAGGACCATCGTTATCCACTCCAACCAACGGTTTGAGAACGCTGCCTCCCTGAACTTCATGGTCGTATTGTCGAATGACCCATTCTTTGGAACACACATTCCACGATGAAAGAATCTTTTTTAAGATTTCTGACAGATCATTTGGCTGGTCAAATTGAGATTCTTTGAGCGCGGGCTTTGTCCATATTGCTTTTCTTGTTAATTGAGGTACACCATTGTGCAGGAATTCCATTTCCAAATCAGCTACCGGATTCCCCTGGTATTTTAACTTTAGCCTTTTTGTATCGGTCACTTTACCGATAACTACAGCTTCTACATTTTCCGATTCAAAAACTTGCAGCGTTTCCGCTTCATTTTCCGGTGGTACAATGATAACCATGCGTTCCTGGGCTTCGGAAATCCAAACTTCCGTGTAAGTTAATCCTTCATATTTTAATGGAATTTTTTCCAGGTCAACTTCAGCGCCAAAATCCTGGCAAATTTCACCAACCGCGGAAGAAAATCCGCCAGCGCCACAGTCTGTGATTGCTGTATAAAGTTTTTTATCGCGGGCTTTGAGCAGCGTGTCAACAACTTTTTTTTCTGTAATCGGGTTGCCGATTTGAACCGCTCCGCTGGAAACGACTTCTGATTCAGTAGTAAGCTCTCCGGACGAAAAAGTTGCTCCGTGAATTCCATCTCTGCCCGTTCGTCCGCCGACAGCAATAATAGAATCTCCCGGTTTTACAGTTTTTTCAGTGGTATTTTTTGGCATTAGCCCGACATTGCCGCAAAAGACCAGCGGATTTCCCACATATCGCTCGTCAAAGAAAATTGCGCCATTCACAGTTGGAATGCCCATCCGGTTGCCGTAGTCCCTGACCCCGGCATGTACGCCCGTAAAGACACGTTTTGGATGCAATGTTCCCGGCGGCAATTTTTCCATGGGGAAATCCGGTGGCGCAAAACAAAAAACGTCGGTGTTAACGATTGGCTTGGCGCCTAATCCCGTTCCAAGCGGATCTCTGATGACACCCCCAATTCCGGTGTTGGCGCCGCCATAAGGCTCCAGCGCGGACGGATGATTATGAGTTTCAACCTTGAAACAAACATCATTATTTTCGTCAAATTCAATGACGCCTGAGTTATCCTCAAAAACTGAAACGCACCATGTTTTGTCCAACTCTTTGGTAACTTTCATTATTGTGCTTTTGAGAAGGTTGTTTATGAGTTGTCCATTGTAATT
>NBLI01000058.1 GCA_002084535.1 Candidatus Zhuqueibacterota bacterium 4572_119 | reverse complement strand
GTTCAATGTGCAGAATGGTTTTCGCGATTGGTGAATTCAATACAGAATCGGTGATACGGGATATGATTCTGATGGCAGCAGATCAGAATGAACGTCATGAAGAAAACGCGAACACCGTATTCAAACACGCAGACGGCTGGGGCATCACTTATTTTGCAAATCAACAGTTGAAAACTTTTCGCTCTGTCAAACCGGTCTTTGACGATCCGCAGATAGAGAAATATAAAAATCTGGACACACCTTTCCTCATTGTGCATGCCAGGTACGGAACCAAAGGCGAAGTCAATTTGAGTAATGTCCATCCATTTGAATATAAATTTGAGAAACAACCGTATGTTTTTTTCCACAATGGCACTGTTCGTGACAATTTGCAATTTGACGGGCAATATCTTCCCCGCGGAGATACTGATTCCGAGCGCTTTTTTTATTACCTGTTAAGTGGCTGTAATGGAAAAGTGGACGAGGTTCATATCAGGAAAAAGCTCGAAAACCTAAAAGATTATTCTGGCGCTAATTTTATTTTGACTAATGGCGATCAAACATTTATCACAAATTGGTACTCACTTAATCCACGTTACTACACCATGAAAATTTTAAAACAAAAAAATTCATTGATCATTTCATCAGAAATTTTGCCTCACCTAAAAAATAAAAGTTGGGAAAAACTGAATAATCGAAATATTACTTACATAAAATCTTCAAATTACTTTACTTGTTAAAACTCCCGGTTAATTTAACAAATATTTATTAATCAAGCAAGGAGGCACTTTTTATGAGGGGATTCAAAGCAATAACCATTTTATTTCTTCTGTTTACTCTTCTTCCATGCTGGGCAGCAAACGATTATTTACCTGCAAAAAATTATCATAATTATTCATCTTTAACAAAATCTCTAAAAGAATTGGCGGCAAAAAATAAATCGATAGTCAAGCTCAGTTCTATCGGGAAAACCTATCAGGGACGTGATATTTGGGCTTTGCAGATTACTGGAAATAATGGTAAAAAAGCACTTGATAAGCAAGCCCTTCTCGTTTGTGGAAATCTCGAAGGCGACCACGTTATTGGCAGCGAGGTGGCGTTGGGGATTGCCAGGTACCTGATTGAAGGTTATAATAAAAATAAGGAGATTACTGAATTATTAGATAAGCGGACATTTTATATTCTCCCCCGTGTTAATCCTGATGGCGCTGAATTGTTTTTTCAAAACATGCTTGCTGAATATTCGGGAAATCTTAATCCCCGTGATGATGACTATGACTGGGAGACAGACGAAGACGGACCTGAAGACCTTAACGGAGATGGATTAATTACCTTGATGCGAGTCAAGGACAAAGAGGGAAGCTGGTACGCGGACAAAAAGGACCCGCGCATTATGAAGAAAAAAGATAAAGACACACCAGTGGAAAGTCTCTATAATATTTATCCCGAAGGATTTGACAACGATGGTGATGAATTGTACAATGAAGACGGACCCGGCGGCTATAACATTAACCGCAATTTTCCTCATAATTTTGGCTATAAAATTAAAGGTTACAAGTTATATCCAGCCTCTGAATCTGAAACCCAGGCTGTCATAGACTTTATGAACAAGTACCAGGAGAAATTTGAAACCGCGCCACACAAAAACATTTGTGGTGTACTCCTTTTTTCAAAATACGACAATTTAGCGGCGGGTTCCGGTATTGAAAGTGGGAAAGCAATGTTCCCGGAATTTAAACGAAAAGGCGAAGTACAACCACAAAGGTCGTTCCGCTTTGGGCGCAGAAGATCTGGTGACAGATCGCAGCAACAGGGCAAACCAAAGGACCCGCAATCCAAAAAAACTGATAAAAACGATGTTACTTTATTTAAAAATGTGAGCAAACAATACAAGGAAATTACAGGGTTGGATTACGCGGTTTCTGAAAAACCGGTGGGTTCCATGCTCGAATGGTCATATTTCCAATACGGTGTTCCTTCATTTTCAGCGAATCTTTGGTCATTGCGCAAGGATAAAAAAGAGAAAGCCGATTCAACGGACCAGAAACAGGAAAAACCGGATGAGCAGAAAATGGGTAATATGGATCGAAGAGCATCGATGATGCAGCGTGTTTCGGGCAGACCCGGTGGAAAAACAGACGATAAAAAGTCGTCCAAAAGTAATGATGCTAACTGGTTGAAGTGGATCGAAAAACAAAACAATGGTGTTGGTTTTGTTAACTGGGAAAAATTTCAACACGAGCAGTTGGGAGAAGTTGAAATCGGCGGATTCTATCCTTATTTACGAGTTAATCCTCCTGCGGAACAAATAGATTCATTGAGCAAGAGCCATGCTAAATTTGCCATGTATCTGGCTTCACAATTCGCGGAAATTAAGATGGACAAGCCCGTGATTGAAAAAATGTCCTCCAATTTATTTAAATTAAAAGTAAAGATTCATAACTCTGGTAAATTTCCTTACGCGACATCGATGGGGTTGAAATCCCGCAATATTTCTCCCATTGTATTGCAGTTAAAATTTGAAGATGAAAAAGAGATGAAGTTGTTTGGCGGTTCAAAACGCGTTGACACATCTTCTTTGGCGGCGGGAGCTGAAAAAGAATTGGAATGGGTTATTATTTCACCCGCCGGAAAAAAGATTGATATTAAACTCTGGGCGAGAAACGGTGGTGGCACAATTAAAAAGCAAGTCGTTTTAAAATAAATCTTGCTATCAATCTTTTATAGTGAAAAAATTATGGAGGAAATTTAGCAATGAAATATAAAAATTATAAGAAGTTACTTTTATTGTCTCTGATTGGTTTTCTTTTACTTCTATGGGTAACACCAATACTGGCGCAGGATTATCTGCCCAAAACCTGGAAAACGCGCAAAGTAAATTTGAGTTTTAATAAATATTATGATTGGCAGGACATGGAAAACGCGCTAAGAACTTTGGAAAAAGCTTATCCAAAATTCTTAAAACTTGCAACGATTGGCAAATCGTACAAAGGACGCGAGCTGTGGTACATGACCATCAACAACCCTGAAACAGGAAAAGAAATGGACAAAGCTGCCATGTACATTGATTCCAATATTCATGGTAACGAAGTTCAGGGCGGCGAGGTCTGTTTATACACCATCTGGTACCTGATGGAAAATTACAAATATAATCCATTTATTAAAGAATTGGTTGACAGCCGCGTGTTTTATATTTTCCCATCTGTCAATCCTGATGGCAGGGATTATTGGCTGCACAAGGGCGGATCAGCCCGGACCAGGCAATTCCCCTATGACAATGACAATGATGGCTTATACGATGAAGACCCGGTTGAGGATTTGGACGGTGATGGAGAAATCGGTTCCATGTTTATCAAGGTGAAACCTGGTGAAGGTACACACCGGTTGAGCGATAAGGGCGATCATCTTGTAGCAATAAAGAAGAATATCGAAGGAAAACCGGATGAAGTTGGCGATTATAAATTTGTTGGCAGCGAAGGTATCGACAATGACGGGGATGGTCGTATCAATGAAGATGAGCCAGGAGGTACTGATCCCAACAGGGACTTTGGCTCATACTGGCAGCCGAAAGGCATACAGCGCGGTGCGGGTGATTATCCGTTTTCGTGGATAGAGTCAAAACATACAAAGGATTTTTTATATGATCATCCGAATATTGCCGGTGTCCAGGCTTTTCATAATTCAGGCGGGATGCTATTAAGAGGACCGGGCGCTCAACTACGCGGTGAATACAAGCGGGCTGATCTTTCCGTTTATGACGCCATTGGCAAGGATGGTGAAAAAATAATTGAAGGTTATCGTTATTATGTTATCTGGAGTGATTTGTACACTGTTTGGGGCGGGTTCATTGATTTTACCCATGATCTACTGGGAATTTATTCTTTTTCCAATGAATTGTGGACTTCGAGGTCTGATCTGAATAGGGATAAAAATACCACGAACGAAGAAAGGGAATTTTTTGATAAATTCATCGATATGGACAACAAAGCAATCCCCATGCACGAAATAAATCACCCCAAATTGGGAAAAGTTACCATCGACAGAGACCAGACCAAGCTCAGCGGCAGGGTTCCACCAAACTGGCTGTTGGAAGAACTTTGCCACAGGAATATGGCTTTTTGTTTGTATCATGCTTATCACATGCCTAACCCGGTCATCAAAAAAATCGAATCTGAAAAAGTGGCTCAAAACCTAACAAAACTAAAAGTCGTTCTTTATAACGACAAACTTATGCCGACCATGTCCGCTTCTGCCATTGAAAACAAAGTACAGCGCCCGGACATTCTATCCATCGAAGGCAAAGTGAAAGTACTTGCCGCGGGGCGCAACAAAAGTTCGTCATTAGCAGATGTCCCGGCAAGATACCGCCGTTACTTTCTCCGCGTGGAAGACAGCGATGTGGTTTACATCGATCAGAAGGATTTGAAGAATTTGAGATTAAACAATGGCATTCCGGGCAAGGCGGAAGTACAATATGAATTTCTCATCGAGGGCAAGGGCAAAATAAAAGTCAAGCTGGACTGCCTTAAAGGTGGAAAACATATTGAATCGTATGTAATTAAATAGTGATAAATAAAATATGTTTATAAAAAGCAGCTCCCACAGGAACCAAGGGGCTGCTTTTTTTTGCTTATCAGTCAAACTGAAAAACAGCATATTCGAAAAAAATTGATTAATTTGTATTTTTGTTTTGACATTTTGGATTTGTTCGATTATTTTAAATTAAAACCGTCAACAAGAGTCAGAATCGTATTTCTTGATATTTTATTCTCCCCGGACTTCCTTTCTATAGCATACGATGAGTAGTATTTTTTTCCGTATGAAAATTTTTGATAAAGTTGTCCTCAAAGGCTGTTGAAATAAGGTGTTTTTTGATAAATGTGAACCGGAATCGGATAAGGACGGGGATAAACACAATCGAAAAAAGCAGGAATTAATCCGACCGGATTTTGTTTTCCCAAAGCCGGTAAAAGCAGCAAATCACTACCTTTCAAAATTCAATAATTGAAACTTTTTTCTTGACAAAGATATGTCAAAATTCTATATTGTTATTGACATCTTCTACGAATTCTTACGATTACTTTCGCGATGACTTCCAAATTCCGTGCAGAACTTAGTCAACAACTGAAATTATATTCTGGATGGATTGCTTTTGAGATTTTTTATGATAATGTAGATTTGCTGATTATATAAAGAAAAGACAAGAATGGACGAAAATTATTTTTGCCTCTTGTGAGAGAATTCCGAGAAAGTTTTAAAATTACTGAACAAGTTGCAATAGAGACAAATCAAAGTTATCAAGAAAATGAGCTACTAAATATTGCCTACTTATCATTTTATTATGGTGCTATTGGGGAAATATCATCCGAAATTTTAAAAAGTATCCTTCAAAACGAGTCAGATATTTTTGTAAATAAATTACTTAGTACTTTTGAAGAAAAGCAAAAGGAACTTATTCGTCAAAGAAAGTTTTATTATAATCCATTTGAAGGGCATCAATCAAGACTCGGACATTATTATCGTCATTTATATCAAACAACAAAATATGTCGATACTCAAAAAATAAATATCAACAAATATGAGTATGTAAAAACCCTACGAGCCCAACTGTCTAACCATGAACAGGTTTTATTCTGCTATAATATCTTATCAAATTTGGGAAAAAATTGGATTGATGAAAAATTAGTAATTAAATATAAAATGATAAAAAATATTCCACACAATCTCATTACAGAGTTTGATCTCAAAGCCAGGTTCCCCGAATTAATATTCGAGTGGGAAAAAAATTTAGTATAATTATAATATAAAACTACTTAGTTGTAGAAATTTCTAACATCAAAATTCAGCGGAATGCAGGGCGGACGATGAAATCCAGAAATTTTGAGTGACGTATAATGTCATGTGAGTCACTCAAAGTATGCGGGGCGCAAGCCCTTCTAATCTTTAGCATCACGTTGCGCTTTTTGTATCAATATCCCCAATTTAAAATCTATTTTGGTTGCATAAAAGTAGTAAAATTGTTAAATTTGAGAAATCAGCTTAACAAATTTTAGTACGATTACGGAAAGTGTTTTTTATGAAAACTAACCATAAGTGCATCATTGGTGATTCCAGGAAAATGGATGACGTCAAAGATTCGTCTGTCCATTTGGTTGTAACCTCACCTCCTTATTGGCAATTAAAGGATTATGGTACAGAAGATCAAATTGGATTCAATGATTCTTATGAAAATTACATTAATAATTTAAATTTAGTTTGGAAAGAATGTTATCGGGTACTTAATCCGGGTTGTCGGATGCTAATAAATATTGGTGATCAATTTGCCAGAGCGGTGTACTATGGACGATATAAAGTCATTCCTATCAGAACTGAAATAATTAAATATTGTGAATCCATTGGATTTGATTATTTGGGCGCCATAATCTGGCAAAAACGCACAACCATGAATACAACTGGTGGCGCGACGGTTATGGGTTCATATCCATTTCCCAGAAATGGAATTGTTGAAATTGATTATGAATTTATATTGATATTTAAGAAACCTGGTAAAACTCCGCCTGTCGATAAGACGATTAAAGAGCAATCAAAAATTTCAAAAGAAAAATGGAAAGAGTATTTTTCCGGACATTGGTACTTTAATGGAGCAAGACAGGATAATCATATTGCCATGTTTCCTGTTGAATTACCCAAAAGAGCCATTGAAATGTTTACTTTTATTGGTGAAACAGTTCTTGATCCGTTTTTGGGAAGCGGCACAACATCGTTAGCTGCTATCTTATCAAATCGAAATTCAATTGGATATGAAATAAACAAAGATTTTTTATCGACCATTAAAGAAAAGTTGGAAATAAATAAAAACGCGCTTTTCCTGGATTTTGAAGTCAAGGAACAGAACTTAAATAATATTAACTGGGATAATGAAATTAAAAAATCAAAATATATTTTCCATGACCCGGTAAAATTTGATAAAAAAATTGATCCCAATAAACTAAAGTTCGGTTCGAAAATTTCCGTGGAAGATAATAAAAATGGTATAAAACGCGAAAACTATTATACTGTAAAGGAAATCATATCACCCAATTTAATTAAACTCTCGAATGATCTTACAATACGCATGATTGGAGTTAAACCAAACGATAATAAAAGTAAGGAAGCAATTAATTTTCTTAATAATAAAATCCTGAAACGGCAAATATATCTAAAATACGACGAAATAAAATATGATAATAATAATCAGCTTTTAGCTTATGTTTACATGAAGAATAAAACATTTGTTAATGCGCATATTCTAAAACATGGATTTGGTGAATTAGATTCCGAAATACCATTTAAATATATTAATAAATTTAAAAACCTCCAAAGTGAAAACGCATCTTATGAAAAAACAATGTAAAATATCAAACGCAGAAATTAAAGACCTTATAGGAGTAGAATCTTTTGAATTTCCCAAGTATTCAACTCAGCTCATCAATTTGGCAAACCAAAATGCACAAGGAACGAGACCAGCAGTTGTAGGTCAGATGAGTGAATTAATCCAGGAATTTTCTGGCAAATCAATAAAAGAATGGGAAAAATGGTATTTAGAGACTCATCCTGATGCTATAGAAAAAGCGACTACTAAAATTCGTGCAATGATCGAAAACTTTAAAGCAGTCATTAATCAAATAGACGAAAAAATGATATCCGAATGGGTCAAGGATTTGGTCATCATAAAAACATTTATCGGATTGAAATTTCAGGAAGCAATATTGAGCAAAGTAGCCAGTATGCTAAAAACAACGTATAAGCTATCCATAGCAGCAGATGAGTCTCAAGGTATTGACGGCTATATAGGCGATTCTCCAATCAGCATTAAACCGGTCACGTATAAAACCAAGAAAAGTTTAAGCGAAGAAATCGATGTAAAATTTATCTATTATGAGAAAGTAAAAGATGGCATAAAAGTAGATCTGAGTGAAATGATATAACCTCCATGCTGTCCGATCCATCCATGAGTCAACTCTAAAAAGGTAAAAACCAGGTATTTTCCAATCAAAACAAAAACTGTTTATATTGAAGTTATAGCACCATAATTTATGAAAAAGCTTAAAATACCTAATTTTTAGAATGGACTCATCCATAAATCTGCCATTCTACTAAAACCTTACTCCCAACTTCTCGATAGCACCTTAAAC
>NBLI01000254.1 GCA_002084535.1 Candidatus Zhuqueibacterota bacterium 4572_119 | reverse complement strand
TTGATTATTATTCAAATTTTAGTTTTAGCAACGTTTTTTGTTTTCAGAAACTATACCACCGCACGGGTCACACAACCCAAAAGATTGAAAAATCCGCGTCTGCAGGAAAATGCTTTTCAAGTCGCTGATTTATTGCTGAAAGAGTTTGAATATATTCAATCCACCGCTACGCAAGCAATGAATGACCGGCACACGATGGTTAATTTTTTTCTTTTTATAACTGCAGGAGTTGTTTCTATAATCGGTAGTTCCGTACTCAAACTCTCTGGCGAGGAATTTACCCCGTTTAAGGAATCCTTTTTAATTGCCATTGCCTTTTTTCTAAACATTATCGGTTGGCTTTATTTCATGCACCTTATACGACTCAGACAGGCATGGTGGAGCAGCGCGGAAGCTATGAATCAAATCAAGGAATTCTATATAACCAATGGCAGGGTCCCTGACGATATCGCCCGCACCGCTTTTTTATGGGATAGCAGAACAGTCCCCAGAGCGGGGAAGAAAAGCAATGTATTTTACTATTCAGCTATGGTAATTTCATTTGTGTCATCTGCTGTGCTTCTTTTTGTTAGTTGGCTGCTATCACAAAATGACGCAGCATCAGGAATCAGCTCGTTTGGGTATATTCTTGTGGTGTATCATTTCGTTTTCCAAACACTTACTTATTCATTATTTTTAGATTACCGGGCGATTCGATAAATGAAAGTTGTCATTAAAAATACCAAACGAATCCTTGATGACTTTTTTAAAGTTGACAAATCTGTGCTCCAGTACGAAAAATTTGATGGCACACTCAGCAACGAAATCATCAGGCTCAATTTTGACAGGGGTGATTCTGTTTCAGCATTGCTGGTTGATCGGAGCAGGGAAGTTATTATTTTGGTTAAGCAGTTCCGCTTCCCGGTTTTTACCAAAGATGAAAAAAAAGCCTGGCTGCTGGAAATTGTCGCCGGAACAATTGAGCAGGGTAATTCGCCCGAAGAAACAATTATTCGAGAAATCACCGAGGAGTCGGGTTATTTAATAAACCGGCTGGAAACGATCACTGAAATATTTCCGTCCCCCGGCGGCAGCAATGAAAAAATTTATATCTACTATGCTGAAGTCAAACAAGACGATTTGAAGGAAGCCGGTGGTGGTATCGCCTCCGAGGGAGAAGATATCCAGGTGATTGAAATCCCGTTTGAAAAAGCATTTCAAATGCTGGAATCACGGGAATTTGTTGACGCGAAAACAATCATCGCGCTACAGTGGTTCAAAAGTTTTCTTCAAAAATAATGTAAAGATAAATTACGCCCTGATTTTTTTGTATCAATCAGGGCGTATTTTTTTTTGAAACCGGAGCTGTGATAGCATAAATCCTGCTTTGTTATATTCTTTTAATTAGGTCAAATGATGAACCACGAACATATTGCTTTTCAGGGAGAACATTACGCGTTCAGTGAACTGGCAGCGCGAAAACATTTTGGTGATAAAATCGTCTGCCACCCACGGGTAAGTTTTGAAAAGGTCTTTGAATTTGTTAAAAACAAATCCGGGCTCGGAATCATTCCCATTGAGAATACGAGTTTAGGCAGCATTCACCGCAATTATGATTTGTTGTTGGAAAATGATGTCCAGATAGTCGGCGAGGTAAATCTTCGCATCGAATTACATTTAATCGCACCGCCTACAGTTGAAATTGGCAGGCTGCCGAGGATTATCAGATGAAGATATTATTCGAAGAAATTGAAGATTTTAAAGAAAATTATACCCGATTTCTGGTCATTTCATCAAAAAAAATAAATCATGGCTTTCCAAATAAAACTTCCGTTGTCTTCGCGACAAAACATATTCCGGGCGCTCTTTTCAAAAGTCTGAGTGTTTTTTTTCTCAGAGATATTAATTTGTTGAAAATCGAATCCCGCCCACTGCGAGGGAAACCGTGGCAATACATTTTTTACCTTGATTTTGAAGGAATTTTGGAAGATAAAAATTGTCAGAACGCGATAAAACATCTTGAAGAAATTACAGGCTTTATCAAAATTTTAGGTTCCTATCCTGCTGCACGTTGAATGTGTTAAAATTTCCCAAAATCGAAAAATTAATGAAAACGTCAAAACAAGATAAATCACTTGCAAGCTTTCATCCCATCATCCAGACCTGGTTTAACGAGACCTTTCCTTCATCAACACCGCCGCAGGAAAAAGGTTGGCCTGCCATTTTCAAAAATGAGAATACCCTGATTCTCGCGCCAACAGGTTCAGGAAAAACACTTGCTGCTTTTTTAGTTTGTATCAATGAAATTTTGTCAGCGCTAATCAATAATGAAAATATCAATGGTGTGCACACACTTTACATTTCGCCATTAAAAGCCCTGAACTATGATATCGAACGGAACCTGGAATCTCCGTTAGCGGGAATCCAGCGACTCGCGGAAAAACAAAATGTCCGCCTGCCGCAAATTAAAGTCTCGGTACGAACCGGAGACACACCCCAGCGTGAACGCCAGCGAATGCTCAAAAAACCGCCGCATATTTTGATTACCACTCCGGAATCCCTTCACTTATTGTTAACCTCGAAATTGCCAAGGGAAATTTTAAAGACAGTAAAATATGTGATTGTGGATGAAATACACGCGCTGTCGGAAAACAAGCGGGGGACATTTTTAAGTGTCCTGCTGGAGCGGCTGCAAAACCTGACAGCGAAAAAATTTGTCCGAATTGGATTGTCCGCTTTCTCGGTGGAAACGAGAGTGTAGAAACTAACGATAGGGTGGGGTTTCTGCCAAGACCGGTTACCATTGTTGACGCGGGCATGCGTAAAAAACTGGATCTGAAAATTCTCACGCCGGTTGAGGATTTTAAATCTCTGCCGGAAAATTCTGTTTGGCCCGATATTTATCAGAAATTATTAGAACAAATTCAAGAGCATAAAACAACACTCATCTTTGCCAATAACCGCGCCGCGGTGGAAAGGATCACCAACGAGATTAATGAACGGGCGGGTTTTGAACTGGCTAAGGCTCATCATGGCAGCGTGTCAAAAGAGAGACGAAAAGAAATCGAGGAAGAATTAAAAGGGGGGAAGTTGTCCGCGTTGGTGGCGACCGCGACATTGGAGCTGGGAATCGACATGGGAAGCATCGACCTCGTCTGCCAGGTGGAATCTCCTCGGTCGGTGGCGCGCGGACTTCAGCGCGTGGGCAGAGCCGGCCATTTGTACAAAGCTGCCAGCAAAGGCAGATTGGTGCCAAAGACACGCGCGGATTTGCTGGAAATGACAGTCATCACCCATGCCATGCGCGGAGCAAATGTGGCGCCAATTCATATTCCTAAAAATTGTCTGGACATTCTCGCCCAACAAATTGTTTCTCTGATCGCAGAGAAATCCTGGCATGTGGAATCGATGTTCAATTTAATCCGGCAAGCCTACCCATACAGCGAATTGCCAAAAGCTCATTTTATCTCCGTTCTGGAAATGCTTTCCGGCAGGTATCCTTCAGAAACATTCCGCGATTTGCGCCCGCGGATTTCCTGGGACAGGGTCAATAATATGCTTCATCCCTTGCCAGGAACCCGGCGCGCTGCCATACTCGGCGGAGGCGCAATCCCCGATACCGGGCAGTTTGGCTGTTACCTGGAAGATGGTTCAACCAAAATTGGTGAGCTCGAAGAAGAGTTCGTTTATGAAAGCAGGCTTGGGGAAACTTTCGCGCTGGGGACAAATCTTTGGCGCATCAGGGAGATTACACATGACCGTGTTTTGGTTTCACCAGCGCCCGGTGAAACGGCGCGCATGCCATTCTGGAAGGGAGAGTACTTTCATCGCGGCGCGCACCTGGGAAAACTTAGCGGAGAATTTTGCAGAAACTTAGCTGAAAAAATCAATGAACCTTTTTGTCTTGACTGGCTGCAAAAGAGTTTTGACTTGACTGCTGAAGCGGCGGAAAACCTTCAACAATATTTCCAGGATCAATTAAAAGCGGCTGGATTTATTCCCGATGACAGGACAATTTTAATTGAGTGCTTTCCTGACGAGCTTGGGGACTTGCGGATCGTTCTGCTTTCACCCTATGGTGGATTGGTTCATTTGCCCTGGAGGCTGGCAATTATCGCGCAGTTCCGCCGGCAGTTAAACATTGAGCCGGAATCATTTCACTCTGATGGCGGATTGATTTTTCGTTACCCAATGGAGAACATCGAAACCTTCCTGGAGGTTATCCGCAGTGTTAACTCCGGCAATGTTGAAGACCTTGTGCTGGAGGAACTGGCAAATTCGTTCTTCTTTGGCTTACGTTTTCGCCAGAATGCTGGCAGGGCTTTGCTGATGCCGCTGTTTCATCCGGGGAAACGCGCGCCGCTGTGGCTGCAAAGAATGCGCGCTCGCGATTTGCTGGAGGTTACCCGCCAACATCCGTCGTTTCCCATCGTGGTTGAAACATACAGGGAAAGTTTGCAGGATTACCTCGCGGTAAATGAACTGAAAGAAATTCTACTTGGGATTGAAAATAATTCCATTCAGGTAAAAACCCGGCAAACACCGCAACCATCTCCATTCAGCTCTTCCATTCTGTTTGAATTCATGTCCGGGCACATGTACAACTATGATGAGCCAAAGTCCACTTCCGCTCAATCGGAGATCATCGACCGGCACGCGCTGGAAGAATTGCTCAATCCGGGAAAAATTAATCAACTGTTAGATGAGTCTGTCATCGATAACTTGGAAAAAAGATTGCAGGCGGAACTGGAAGGGTATCAGGCGCGAAGCTCAGCTGAATTGGTGGAATTGCTTCGCAGGATTGGTGATTTGACCGATAAGGAAATTTTCAGCAGGATCGCAAAACAAAACATTGAGTTGTTTGAAAAATTAAAAGAAAGCGGGCAGATAATTCAGATCATTGTTCCGAGCGTGGAAGAAGAGTTTCGCTGGATTTCAGTGGATGATTTTTCCTTATACCGTGACGCGTTTTTCTCCACTGAAACCGGGGAAAAGAGTTCAAAAAATGCACGTCTGGTGTTTTTTAAAACAGATATTCGGGATACAAAAATATCCGACGAAGAAA
>NBLI01000057.1 GCA_002084535.1 Candidatus Zhuqueibacterota bacterium 4572_119 | reverse complement strand
TTTCTTGTTAACATCCTAAATAATGACATCAAAGAATTAAAAAACATCACCGTCGCTCCGAGCTTGTCAGCTTATTATTACAGCCACCAAAAACGAAAGATTAACAATGGACTCTTTGTTTTACAACCTTGGTTATGATATTAAGGGAATCGACGACACTTCTACAATGGATTCTGACAAAAATATTGCTAATAACATTCAAGAATCAAAATTGTTGTATCTCGAAGCGATGCTTGATCAAAACCAAAACGATCCATTATTGACATCCATAGCAGCCAATACATTTAAAAAATCGACACATCTTCAAATCAAGGATTTGTATTCATTCAATTTAAATTCATCTTCTCTTGCCCTGCAAACTGAAAACAAAGTTGACGCGCGCGTTTTGCAAACCCTGGAACGGGCTTTAATTTACGCGGGATGTCCGAGCCTTGTTATATCAAATGGCACTGAGAACAACCATGTTAGTTTTTGGGAATACTTTTTTGAAAATTTACTGGACTATCCAGCAGCGGAAGCCCTTACGCGCGCCCAAAAATCAATGCGTGACGCCGGCTTCAAACCCGCCTCCTATGCTTTTTACCAGGTTGTTGGTTTTGAAGGAATGACAGAAAGTCAGGAAAATCAATTCGCCCGGGATCGATTTCGAACGATGGTCGCCCTGGGAAACCGTTACTATGAACAGAAAAAATGGGAAGATGCGCTAAATTCTTATGAACAAGCAGTAGTAATGGCTGCTCGGCAGGGAGACCAAAACGCTATTGAAAATTTATACGAGTTGATACTTTACAGTGCCGCAAACGGCGGGCTTTGGGGCAAAGCCATAAATTACCAATTAAAAATTGTTCAACAGGCAATCGAAAATCGCGACGCGCAAAAGATGATTGAAGAGTACCGATATTTGATCTATTTTTATACTCAAAACAAAAACTATGAAAAAGCAATTCAATATCAAAAAGAATATCTCGACCTGACAGAAAAATATAATTTAACCGATGAAACCGCGGATTCCTATCATCGGCTCGGTCTTGTACTTGAACAAAGCGGCGAATTCAGACAAGCGGCAGATCAATTCAGCCGCGCTATTAACGAATACCGCGAATTAGGCGACAGTCTCAAGGTTGCCGAATGCTTAAAAGACCGGGGAAGGATATATTTACTTACACTTGACAATTATTCTGGCGCAATCACAGACCAGCATGCAGCCTTAAAAA
Source organism: Candidatus Zhuqueibacterota bacterium 4572_119 (assembly GCA_002084535.1). Classification (GTDB taxonomy): domain Bacteria; phylum Zhuqueibacterota; class Zhuqueibacteria; order Thermofontimicrobiales; family Thermofontimicrobiaceae; genus NBLI01. The sequence continues at coordinate 7,074 of NBLI01000057.1, read as the reverse complement.
TATTTCAGGAATTTGGAAATATTGAAAAATCTCTGGAGGTTTTACAAAATCTTGGGCTCAGCCATGAAAGATTAGCAAACTACCAGGAAGCTTTGAAATTACAGATGCAAGGAATTGAATTGGCAAATACCATTAATTCACCGACCTGGATTGCCCTGTCCAAACAGCATCTGGCAAATGTAAATTGGAAAACCGGAAATTATCAGCAAGCACTAAAATTTCAAAAAGAAGCATTAGAAACTTTTAAAAAACTGAACAATCTTAAGTTCCAGGAAATTGGGTTGTCAACCTATGGACTTATTTTATTCAGTCTGGGTCAAATTGAAAAAGGCCTGGAATATGAACAGGAGGCTCTTGTTCTGGCGAAGCGAATTCAAGATTACCAGGATATTGCTACTGTTCATAAAAATATCAGCTTGATATACCGCTCAACCGGTCAGTGGGAAAATGCACTTGAACACATTAAGCTCGCGATAGATATGGATAACAAAGTCGGATCGGAACGCGGTTTGAGTTATGATTTCCGAGACCTGGGTATAATTTACCGGCACCAGGGAAAAACCGGTGAAGCTTTTAATAACTTTCGTCTTGGTTTAGCTCTGAGTAAAAAAATTAAAGACGGACGGAATTTAGCCCAAAGCTATTACGAAATTGGGAAAACACATTTTTCTCAAAACAATTTGAGCAGCGCGTCGGATAGCCTGAAGCTTGCCATTAATCTTGCCGAAGATTTATTTGTACCAGAAGTGAAATGGCGCGCCTTGAGAATTTTAGGACAAATATACGTTGAACAAAATGAATACGAAAACGCGCTTCATCCATTTTTAACAGCCCTTGAAACCATTGAAAAAATGCGATCGCGAATTAAAATTGAAGAATATAAATCCGGTTTTATTGATGACAAGCTGGAAATTTACCATGATCTCATAAATGTTTATTTAAAGCTCAAAATGCCGGACAAAGCTTTGGAAATTGTCGAACGGGCTAAGTCACGCAACTTTGTTGATTTGCTGGCAAACAAAAACATCAAATTTAGCGGGGACTTTAGTCAGCAGGATTTTTCAAAGAGTAAAAATATCCGCGGCAAAATTAACCGCGTACAAAATGAAATTTCTCGTTTAATAATTAAAGGTGAAGAAGCAACAGACGCTGAAAATCAAATGCTTGAGCAACTGCGGCAGGAACTCTCTATTTTAAAAAATCAATATCAAGACCTGCTATTAAAATTGAAAGAGCAGAATCCTGAATTAGCCTCGATGGTCACTGTTGAGGCAAAAAGTATTGATTACTTCCAATCAGCTTTGCCGGACAGTGTTATACTGCTGGAATATTTCTATACTAAAAATCAACTTTTTCTTTGGGCTGTTAGCAATAAATCAGTAACCGCGAAACAAGAATTTATTAGTTCAGATTACCTTTACAGCATGGTCGATACGCTTAGAAAAAGTATGGTAAAACAACTCCCGTTAAAAAAAATAGCAACCGAATTATATCAGGTATTAATTAATCCGGTACAGTCCGAAATTGAAGCCTTCAATCATATTGTACTTATTCCGCATGGCATTCTCCACTATTTACCATTTGCCTCTCTAATTAATGACAACAATAAATATCTCATTGAAAACTTTTCCCTCTCCATAGCTTCGAGCGCAACTGTTTTTCGATTATGTTTAGATAAAGGCGAGGATTTTGTGAATAATGATTCCTGGGAACCAAACATTCTTGCCCTCGGGAATCCCAATTTGGGAAACCCGGAAATGGAATTGCCATTCGCGGAAAAAGAGATTGAAAGCCTCCAGCTTACATATTCAAAGGTTCAATCTCATTTGTATAATGAAGCAAGTGAAAGCAGAATTAAAAAAGCTGCCGCTGACGCGAACCTGTTATTATTTTCCTGCCACGGAGAATTCGACGCAGTGAACCCGCTATTCTCTGCCCTGTTGTTAAAATCGGACGAACAAAATGATGGACGTCTGGAAGCTCATGAAATATTTAATCTTGAGCTAAAAACTTATTTGGTGGCAATGAGCGCCTGTGAAACCGGGCTCGCCAAAATCGGAGTTGGAGATGAGGTGGTTGGACTCTCAAGGAGTTTCATCTATGCCGGGAGCTCTTCACTATTATCCAGCCTGTGGAAAGTTGACGATTTAGCAACCGCAGTTTTGGTAAAAAGATTTTTCAGATACTTAAAACAGGGTAACTCCAGGGCAAAGGCTTTACAACGCGCAGTTCTATTTGTCAAAAACAATGTCAATGAGCACCCTCTTTTCTGGGCTGCTTTTAATATAACTGGTGATTTCAGATAATATTTAACAACTTAGCACATTTTTTTCTTGACAAATATTAATATTTTGTTATATTGTTTGTTGCAGCGCTTTGGAATTTTGTTTATAAAAGTTTGAGCAATTATTTTCCAAGGCATCATATAAAGGAAATGAGGGAGGTGAAATTTCATGAAAACCCTGAGACTGTTAGTCGTCTTCGTTCTGTTGGTTTCAATTTCATTGTTATTTTTAAATGGATGCGCGAAAAAGCAAGAAGCTGAAAAAGCGCCGGAAACCGAACAGATACAGCAAGCTCCGGCAGACACAACTGCACCTCCACCCGAAGCACCTGAAGGTGAAGAAGGAGCAGAAGAAGCCACTGGAGAAGCCACTGAATAATAAACGTGGTATGAGGTTGGCAAAATTTGAAAAAGGAGAGAGTTATTCTCTCCTTTTTTTTATTTATGGAAAATAAGCGAGAGGCACTTTTTTAAAAATAATTGTAAATAAATCCATTTGGATTTGGAAAAATCAAATCTTTATTTATTTTTCTCCAAAAATCCTCATCCCTGCAAGAGATAAAAACTCACCTTTTTAAAATAAACCAAAGCCTTCATTTCTCATTTTTTTTCTCGTACTGTTTTCAATTCAAAGATAGTAATATTTCTCTTTGAATTCTTCCATAATTTTCTTAACTTTGAAACCTTTCAAATAACAACAATTACTCTTAATTATAATAAAGCAAAATGAATACTCACAAATTAAGCTTTGCGATTATTGGTCTCGGAAGGGTTGGGACAGCGCTATATCAAATCTTGGTTAACAAGGGGCACCAAATTTCAGGTTTATTTGATAGCAATCCCGCCCAAACAAATAATATCGCTCCAATTTCAACAAATACAATTTCAAATCATTTATCAGATTTAGCAGCGACAGACATTATTATTATTTCAGTTCCTGATGACAATGTTAAACAGGTTGTGGCTGATCTTGAAAAAATTTTCAGACAAAAAAAACTATCCAATTATATTTATCATACTTCAGGGGCGCTTTCCAGCGACATCTTTAATCCTGTTAGAAAATATAATGTTTATTGCGCCAGCCTACATCCCGTGCAAACCTTTTCCGGCGACGCAACTGATTTTCACAAATTGGAAAATATTTTTTTTGACATGGAAGGTGAAAAACAAGCGATCAAAAAAGCAAAAGAATTTGTAAAAACATTCAACAGCGATATTATCACCATCGAAAAAAAGCTAAAACCTGTTTACCATTTAGCATGTACAATGGCATCAAATTATTTAAACACCTTGTTATTTTGTGTCCTGGACATTTTAAAATTCATGAATTTGTCAGAAAAAGAATCTTTGGAAATTCTTAAGCCATTGCTATCCACCACGCTGCAAAATATTTTAGAGAATGGAGTCGACAAAACATTGACCGGACCCATTAGCAGAGGAGATGTTGGAACAGTTGAGAAACATTTGGCAATCTTAAATGACAAATTTACTCCTTATTCCCAGCTTTACAAAGAACTTGGAAAAATCGGACTAAAATACAATTCCGTTCTGAAAAATGTTTCTACTTCGGATATGGAATCTTTGCGCACGCTTTTAAAAGATAAGGATTTTAAACATGATGAATAGGTTAGCGGATTATCACCTTCATACATCCTTATGCAACCATGCGCACGGAACCATGAAAGAATATGTAAAAACAGCAATTAAAAATAATCTCGGTGAAATTGGATTTGCTGATCACGCCCCAATCAAAACCGGTGCCGGGGAGCGCTTTCGCATGAGACCTCGGGACCTACAAATATATTTTGAAACAATTCAAATTTTACAAAAACAATACAAAACGCTTAAAATTAAAACAGGGATCGAGCTTGATTTTATAGTTGAAAAAATTGACATACTTAAAAAATTCTCACAGAACACCAATTTTGATTATGTCATCGGAAGTGTTCATTACATGCAGCTCCCCAATCAAAAGAAACAAGCTTATTTGAGCGAAATTAAAGCAGAATCCGTAACAACTTTGTATGAGCTATATTTCAATTTAATTGAAAAATTAGCCAGGAGCGGCATTTTTGATATAATCGCTCATTTTGATTTGCCGATAAAATTTTGGGGAGGATTTGGTAATAAAGAATTCAAGATGGCAAAAAGAACATTGGAAAGCATAAAAAAAGCAGGAGTTTGCCTTGAGGTCAACACATCCGGTTTCCGAACCAAAGGTGTTTTGGCGCCATACCCCGGCAAGCGCTTATTAAACTATGCTTGCCAACTTGGAATACCAGTTACCCTGGGTTCGGATTCTCACCATCCAAATGATGTCGGTAGTCATTTCAAAGAAGCACTTCAAATTTTGATTGAAACCGGATTTAAATCAATTTCTGTTTTTGAAAATAGAAAAAGAAAATCGATTCCAATAACATGTTAATAGTCATGGAGGAATAATGGGTCGTAAAACGATTTTGTTTTTATTACTACCAATTCTCTTATTTAACTGTTCAGATAAACCACAGGAGATGGTTTCATTTTATCCTGAAGAGCCAGTTGCCGGACAAATTATCACAATTAAATTTCGTCCTGAACAGCTTACTCAACAGCCCGAACAACGCGTCTCTGTTATTGCCGTATTTCAAACCTTTGGGACACAGGGGATTAGAACTAACACAGAAAAAATGATCCTCGAGAAAGATATTTGGAAAACCACCATCGATACCGATAAAGATGAATATCTACTTAGCATAAAATTTGAAGATAACCTTGACCGCACTGAAGACAACAACGGCTCTGGCTGGCATATCAGCCTAAAAGATCAGAATGGTAATGTTCAAAAAAATACACATTACCAAATTGGCAGATTCGCAAACCAAAAAGAAGGTGGCAAATTATCACCGAACCTATCGCTCGCCATCAGAGAATTTAAAATAGAGTTGAGGAATTATCCGAATAACTACAACGCCTGGTTTGAGTTATGGCAAACGCGGATTCGACATTCAACAAACAAAGCAATTGAAGCTAAAATCATCAAGAGCGAACTTGACAGTTTAATCGGGGTAAAAAACAGCAATCCTGAATTGTACGCCCTCGCTTTTAATGCTTATCACAAAATTTTAAACCAAAATATCGAAGCCATTAATTATGGTGAAAAATATCTTGAGTCTGGTGCCAATCTTTCTGAGAAAGATAAAATAAAACATTCCTTGATCATTCTTAAGTACAGGAACAATCCGGCAAAACTCATAAACGAACTAAACGTTTTTTCAAATGAAACGAATGTGAGTAAGTTAAAAAAGAAATCATTGTATCAATTGGCTTCGATTTACCAGCAACTTAAAATGTTTGAACTGGCGATCAAAACATACGAGAAATACTTGCAGCTTGAGACAAACAATATTACCGTGCGTTTAGCGCTGGCGAATTTATATTTAAAAAACCAACAATTTCAAAAAGCAAACGAAATGATTGAAGAGGCTTCTGTTTATAATTCTCAAGACAATCTTATTCTCTCCGAGCCCTGGCAAAAACCGTTCGAAAGAAATTACCAAATCAACCTGACACAATGCCAACTATTATCAACCATGGCGTCTCTGAATTTTGCAACACAGAAAAATCAGGAAGCAATTGCAAACCGAAAAAAATGCATCAAATTGGATACACCCTTTCCGGCTTTTGAATGGGAAAAAATTGGCGACACTTATTCAGTCATCGGCAAAATTGACAGCGCTCAACTTGCGTATATCAAGTCCATTAGCATTAATCAGGCTCAGGAATCAGCCAAACTCAAATTAAAAAAAATATATCTCGACAACAATGGTAATATTCATGAATTTGAGCTATTCCTCAAAAACAGCATCAAAGCTGAGTTAGCATCTTCTGCTCAACTCGCACCTAATGTCCAATTAACTGACGTGTCTGAACAAAAATACAGGATAACTGATCAAAAAAATAAAATAATTGTCCTGGTTTTTTGGGACTCCTTCAGCAAAGCATTTGAAAAAGAACTTCCTCAACTTAACAAAGTTTTTTCCAAATATCGAAAAAACGACAAAGTTCTCTTTTGGGCTGCTTCTGTTGAAACGCCCCTATCAATAAAGAAGTATAACAAAGAAAATATATTTTCTTTCAGACAATTCCATTCAAGTTTCGATGCCAAAAAAGCTTTTAATGTAATCGGTTTTCCCACCCACTTTATTATTGATGGGTCAGGAAAAATACGCTACAAACACGCGGGCTATACCCCGGAAATTGAAAACATATTAACAACAGAGATTCAAACACTTTTGGATGAGGCAAACGATATTTCATAATTCATTGTGAGAAAAGAATGCGTTTTAAAATACGCGACAGAAAATTTTATGAAAATTTCGAGCAACAAGCTTTAGCCCGATATGCTGTCATGAGCCGAAACGCTAATCAAAGCAGGCTCCACCGGGAGAGCGAACACGCTTACAGGACAGCTTTTCAGCGAGACCGGGACAGAATCATACACTCACGGGCTTTTAGGCGGCTAAAGCATAAGCAGCAAGTGTTTTTGATCAGCGAAGGAGACCATTATCGCACGCGATTGACGCACACGCTGGAAGTGTCTCAACTTTCAAGGACAATGGCGCGGGCTTTAGGATTAAATGAAACTCTAGTCGAAGCCATTGCCCTTGGTCATGATCTGGGACATACTCCGTTTGGCCACATTGGTGAAATCATCATCAATGAGATTATGTCCGGGCGCGACAATCTCGATGGAATCTTAACAAATTCTAACATGGGTGGATTCAAGCACAACTACCAGAGTCTCCGGG
>NBLI01000056.1 GCA_002084535.1 Candidatus Zhuqueibacterota bacterium 4572_119 | reverse complement strand
TTTTTAAACTGATGGCTACTGAAGCTTTGGTATATGAGAATTAAGATTTTAAGGTAACGCCTCAGTTATGGGAGTATTCAATATGTTGCACACTCGAAATTGTAATTGTTGATACTATCCAGGAAATCAATAAATATAATTGTTAATGGCACAATTTATTATTTAGTTGAAGTGTACGACATCTCTGTCTGCCACCAGTATCTGATGTATTACATTTTAAGAAGTTTTTCCTTGACATGTTAAAATTGATTACTTACATTCAGTAAAATGATGCAAAGAAGATAATACTCGTTGACAGGTTTTATGAAAATTGTAGTCATCCGCCACGGAAAACCGAACATCTCTATCAGTAAGCCGGTTAATTCAATAGAATTTGGAGAATCGGTTAAAGCATATAACGATGCGGGCATTAAAAAGGCATCAAAACCTCCCGAAGATGCTGTAAAAGAATATAATAATTGTAATAAAATTATCTGCAGCGATTTGCCACGGTCTGTTGAATCGGCAAAGCTGCTAACGCCCAAAAAGCAAATTCACCAGGACAGCCTGTTTCGCGAAGTGGAAATGCCCCATGGAACATGGAGAACTCCAAGGCTGCGTCCTGAAAGCTGGTTAATTATATTCCGTATTTTCTGGATTTTTGGTTATTCAAAAAATGTTGAATCTTTCAAGGATGCCAAGCAAAGAGCGAAGCGTGCGGCTCATAATTTGGTGACTTTTGCCCGGAAATATGAATCAGTCGGTTTCGTGGGACATGGAGCGCTTAACGGTTATATTGTTAGGGAACTCAAAAAACAGGGCTGGATTGGTCCGGGAGTATTAAGTAACAAGTATTGGAGTTTTGGAATTTATTACTTGAATAAAACAAAAGAGTAAAAATTTTTACAAGGAGAAAGAGTTTTATGAAAAAGTTAGAGTATATAAATTCAATGTATCAAACGACACCTAATAAAGTTTCGCTATTTGCCAGGGCTTTCCCCTCACTTACATTTTATTCCAAATTTATCGCGACGGTTTTTAAGGCGAGCGCAAAAGCCAAACGTGGAGAATATAATGAAGCAGAATGGTCTCATAGCTGTTTTGAAGTTTTAGATTCTCTGGAAAAAGTTGGAGTAAATTTTGAGATTTCGGGAATAAACCATCTGCAAGAATTAAAAGAACCGTGTGTCATAATCGGAAACCACATGAGTGTTATGGAAACGGTTGTTTTACCACTCTTCATTCAGCCAACCCGTGATGTAACATATATTGTGAAGCAAAGCTTGCTTGATTACCCGGTATTCAAACATGTGATGCGTTCAAGGGAGCCCATCGCGGTTACACGGACTAATCCACGCCAGGATTTAAAAACGGTTATTGAGGACGGGCAAGACAGGTTGCGACGGGGAATTTCGATAATTGTATTTCCGCAAACGACACGCACGACTTTTCTTGATCCAAAGCAGTTCACAACCCTGGGAATAAAGCTGGCTCAAAAGAGTGGAGTTCCGATTATTCCCGTGGCATTGGTTACGGATGCGTGGGGAAATGGCAAACGAATGAAAGATTTTGGAAAAATTGATCCTTCAAAAACAGTTCGTTTTGCTTTTGGTGAGCCTATTTGGGTGAAAGAAAGGGGGGCGGAACAACATCAGCAGGTGATCGATTTTATTTCTGGCAAACTGAATGAGTGGAGGAATTAATTTATTTTGTTGATTGTATGAGTAACGAGAGGTACCACAAACCACACAGGTGTAGTTTAAAAAGCAGGAATCTTTTGCGGGGAGGGCGATCAATCCCTTTCTTTTCCGCTTTAAAGAATTCCATTTCAATTTTAAAAAAGCATTGCATTTTTCAAAAAAAATAAATATATTTAAAACCTTCATTAAAAATATATCCACAAATTCCCTTCAATTTTATTTAGGTTGGATACTAATAAACTAATCGACTTCTTTTCATAATTAGATTTAAAACATCCGAATTAATGACGACACATAAGAAAAGAAGAAAGATACTAAAATATGGCGAGGTGAAGTAAATATGAAAAAATTCAAAAAAGTAACGATGGATGGAAACACTGCTGCCACTCATGTGGCTTATGCTTTTAGTGATGTCGCTGCGATTTATCCCATTACTCCATCATCTGTGATGGGTGAGATGGCGGATTCCTGGTCCGCAACAGGAAGGAAAAATATTTTCGGTCAAAAAGTTGACGTAATCGAGATGCAATCCGAAGCCGGAGCGGCTGGTGCTGTTCACGGGGCGCTATCTGCCGGAGCTTTTACAACAACATTTACAGCGTCGCAGGGATTGATGTTGATGTTACCCAATATGCACAAAATCGCGGGAGAAATGCTGCCGACAGTTTTTCATGTGTCCGCGCGTTCTCTGGCAGCACAATCGTTGTCGATCTTTGGCGATCATTCCGATGTGATGTCCGCTCGTAATACCGGGTTTGCCATGGTTGCCGCCAGCTCAATTCAGGAAATCATGGACCTGGGAGTTGTTTCTCATTTAAGCACATTGAAAACTAAAATTCCTTTCCTTAATTTTTTTGATGGCTTCCGCAATTCCCACGAGATTCAAAAAATAGAAGAGATTGATTATGAGACAATGGCGGAATTGCTGGACATGAAATTTGTGGAAGATTTTCGCTCGAGAGCTTTAAACCCGGAAAATCCGAGAGTCAAGGTTGGAGCTCAAAATCCAGATGTGTATTTTCAGGGCAGGGAAACGGTTAACAAATATTATGACGCGGCGCCGGAGATAGTGCAGGAATATATGGATATGTTAGCCGCAAAAATTGGCAGACAATATCATTTGTTTGACTATGTTGGCGCTCCTGACGCTGACAGCATAGTTATCGCGATGGGTAGCGGGTGCGAAGCAATTGAAGAAACGATCAATTTTTTAAACAAAAAAGGCGGGAAATTGGGTCTGGTCAAAGTCAGGCTGTATCGGCCATTTTCAGTTGAACATTTTATAAAAGCGCTGCCGGAAACCGTTAAAAATATAGCAGTGTTAGACAGGACAAAAGAACCCGGCGCTATTGGTGAGCCGCTTTACCTTGATGTTGTTGCTGCTTTAAAGGATAAAAATATTTCAATAATTGGCGGACGCTACGGACTATCTTCAAAAGAATTTACACCGTCAATGATCAAGGCTGTTTTTGATCATTTGAAAAATGATGGATTTCACGGCTTTACGGTTGGCATAAAAGATGATGTTACTGGAAAATCATTGGATGTTAAAGAGGAAATTGACACTATTCCCGAAGGAACAATTAGCTGCAAATTTTGGGGGCTGGGCGCTGATGGAACTGTTGGAGCAAATAAAAACTCTATCAAAATTATTGGTGATAATACCGACATGTACGCGCAGGGTTACTTTCAATATGATTCAAAAAAATCAGGAGGTATCACACGAAGCCACCTAAGGTTTGGTAAAGAGTTGATTCAATCTCCATATTTGGTCATAACAGCGGATTTTATCGCTTGTCATAATCAGGCGTTTGTTGGCCGATATGATTTATTAGAAGGAATAAAGGAAAACGGTGTTTTTCTGTTAAACTCCAATTGGACGAAAGAAGAGGCATTTGAAAATTTATCCGAAGATATGCAGAAGACGATTATAAACAGGAAGATAAGGTTTTATAATATTAATGCCCTGGAAATTGCCGAGAAGGTTGGACTGGGTCAGAGAATTAATTCAGTAATGCAAACCGCGTTTTTCCTTATTTCCGGAGTTCTTGATCGAAAACAGGCAGTAGATATGATCAAGTCCGCGATTAAGAAAACTTATGGCCGAAAAGGTGAAGATATTGTTAAAATGAACTGGGCAGCAGTAGACAAAACGAATGAGGCGCTGGAAGAAATCCAGGTTCCTTCTGTTATGCCTGAAAAGCACCTTAAAATGAAAAAGCTGATTCCTGATGAAGCAGATGATTTTACAAAAAACGTTATAGAAAAAATCATGAGGGAAAAGGGAGATGAAATTCCCGTTTCACACATGCCTTATGATGGATTTATTCCATCTGGCACAGCTAAATTGGAAAAACGTGGTGTGGCGCCCCATGTCCCGCACTGGTTACCTGAAAAATGTATTCAGTGTAACCAATGTTCTTTTGTATGCCCGCACGCCGCGATTCGAACCAAACTCATTGACAGAGAAATGCTCAAAGACGCTCCTGACACTTTTAAAACTTTGAAAGCATTGGCCAAGGACGGGGAAAAATACGATTATAAAGTACAGGTTTATGTTGAAGATTGTCAAAGTTGTATGGTTTGTGTGAATGAATGTCCTAAACAAGCCCTTATTAAAGCACCCATTGAGGATGAACGGGTTGCCGGGGAAAACGAAAATCAGAAATTTTTTGAGTCACTCCCCGAAGATGTAACCAGCAAGCAGGTTAAAGTGGATTCCGTAAAAGGCAGTCAGTTTAAGCAGCCGTTGCTTGAGTTCTCCGGGGCTTGCGCTGGTTGTGGAGAAACCCCTTATGTTAAATTGATTACGCAACTCATCGGCGACAGAATGATCGTTGCTAACGCAACGGGTTGTTCCTCGATTTGGGGCGGTACTTTCCCGACAATTCCCTACGCGATAAATAAGAACGGACATGGTCCTGCCTGGGCGAATTCTCTGTTTGAGGATAATGCAGAGTACGGATTTGGATTCAGGCTCGCGGTGGACGCAAACCGGACACAGCTGCTTTATAATATTGAAAATGTATTAAAAACGGGTCTCAACGGCAAATTGAAAGAAGCACTCGTTAAAGCGAAAGAATTGTGGGAAATGAAAGACGCTGCCGCAAAAGACAATTCAAAATTGATCCAGGATTTACTGCCAGCAGCGCTGGAAAAAAGCAGTGGAGATCAACAAAAATTCCTGAAAAGAATCTTGGAACTGCAAAATTATTTTGTGGATAAAAGTGTCTGGTCTTTTGGCGGTGATGGCTGGGCTTATGATATTGGTTATGGTGGCTTGGACCATGTGATGGCGGTTGGCAGAAATGTGAATATTCTTGTCATGGATACCGAGGTTTATTCCAATACTGGCGGACAGGCTTCAAAGGCAACGCCATTAGGTTCCATTGCAAAATTCGCTGAGGCTGGTAAACCGACTCCTAAAAAAGATCTGGGGTTGATGATGATGAGCTATGGTTATGTTTATGTGGCTTCTGTAGCAATGGGCGCGAATAAAAACCAATTTGTAAAAGCGGTGACTGAAGCGGAAGCTTACGACGGACCGGCGATTATCATTGCTTACGCGCCTTGTATTAACCACGGAATCGACATGTCTCTGGCGCAAATTGAACAGAAGACAGCAGTTGATTCAGGTTATTGGATGCTTTACCGCTATAATCCTACTTTGAAAAAAGAAGGTAAAAACCCGTTCATTTTGGATTCAAGAGAGCCTAAGGGCGATGTGAAGGAATTTCTGGACGGTGAAGGTCGATATAATTCACTGAAAGTGACATTCCCTGACAAGGTTGAAGATTACTGGAATGAAGCCGTAAAAATAGCTAAAGAGCGGTATGATTTTTATAAAAAATTAGCAGGTAAATAACGAGACTTGATAAAATGAAAAAATCCCTCTCAATATGTTTTTTGAGAGGGATTTTTTTTGGTAATAATCAAATTTTCCCAGATAAAATAAGTTTATTTTTCGGGAAGATTTCTTAATAAATGCGCGTCTGTTTCATCCGATGAGGCTTTGGTAATCGAACTGGGCGAAGATTCATATGACATAATGTTTTTCGGTACGATTGTGTCATCAAACATTTCAAACACAGTCCAGAGAGTACCCTCGGTGTTTGTTGGAACATGAAAGGTCTGCAAAAGAACTCCGCCCTTATAAACCCGGACTTGCGCGCTTGAATTGGACAAATCTTTGCTATAGGTTGAATATCTATTTGAATAATCATGAACAGAGTACCGATAGAGTCCATCAATGGGATAGTAGATTGTAGTGGTTTCAGGTCCCCAGGAGGTGACATCATCTAAATCCAGTTGAACGTATAATTCATTTTCATAATAATATGTCTTGTAAGAGTAGTAGGTGTGAAATCTATAGCCGTCAGGAGTTGGACCTGTTAAGTGTGAATCCAGATCATTTGGATATTCGCCCCAGGTTAGAATAATTCGTATTTCATCCGAGTTTATTATGGGTGTTATTGTTCCATTTTGGTTATATGTGGTTTGCCCACCAATACAAATCACGGAAAAGTATGTGGTTGTATATCCAGAAGCTGAAGCCTCAACAGTGTAATTACCAGCCTGAATATTACTAAAGCTGTAATCTCCATAATAGTCTGTTGTGGTTGAAGCTACAACATTGCCTGTGCGATTATTAAGTCCTAAACGTAAATAAAGGCTAATTCCAGCCACAGGCGAACCACTCAATGCGTCATTGATGGTTCCCTGGATGTTGCCATCTCCTGAATAACTTTGGTCTATTTGAAGAATGGGTTCAAGGTAGGTATCGCTATTGCCGGCAACCTGTACATTTTCGTATGTTACAGGCAGATAGCCGGTTTTAGCAAATTCTACAATATAACCCGATCCAACCTGCACATTGACGGAATATTCTCCCTGATAATCACTGCTTGTCTGTGCGATCAAAGAACCATCTTTTTTAACGGACACGGTTACGTTACTTAGGGAGCTCAAATTAACCGCGTCTTTAACAGTACCAGAAATTGTGCCCTCTAAAACTCCTTGAGCCTGGGCAATAAGCTGGTCGTAAGAGACGACAGCAGGAACATAATAATCGATTACTTGTTGCCCTAGAAATTCTACTTCAACACCAACCCCGATTTCCATACCGCCATGCAATTCCCACCAGGGAGTTTGAAAAATATCAGCGGACAATTGTAAATATCCATTTATATCTGCATAGGGTCCCGCGATTCCGTAGAGCATTAAATTTAATTGAGGCCCTGTATATCCCTTAACAGAAACGCTTGCTGTCAATTCGGGTGGATTATATTCAAAACTTTTTGTAAAGTTGCTAACGGGATTCCATTGACTGTTTTTATATTCTAATCCCGCCTCAAGCGTTGCTGTTTGAGTGACGCCGGTAGAAAAACCAACAGACGCGCTAACCTCTGCGCCGACATCGATGGACAACACCGGTCTTATGACAATCGGAACCCAGCCAACCCAAATAACGATGGGATTGAATGGCAAATTAGCAAGCTCGATCTCTGGCTGATATGATAAACTAACACCACAACTAATTTTTAGTTCTGCTGTTTCGACGGTAGTATTTACAAATCTAAGTTCTTTTAAAGTAAAATTATCTATATCTAAATTAAAAGTAAATGATGGAGTTATTGAGATGCTTCCTTCCGCTTTTATCTGGTCTTCTGTAGAGGATAGATTCCCATCAAGATCGTATAAAACGATATCATCGATATCGAAATAAAAGCCATTATCTTTAGACCTCTTTAAAGTTATTCCCTTTTTTAAAGAAGGGCTTCCGTCCAGGTCGTCCATGGTAAGTGTTTTTTCATATTCAAGGGTCATTCTTTCAAAGATTTCTTCAAGGGTCGCGTTTGATGTTGTTACCACAACCTGGCTTCCTGACGTGCTTATTGATTCTACTTTTTTTAGAAAGCCGTATGGCGCTGCTGTAATAGGCTTACTGGCGATGAGGCTGCCTTGCTGTAAATTCGAGACATCAGAGCTTTGTTCGGAAAAAGTTATGGTCCCTGAAGTATCAACCGAAACAATAGCGTTCAGTGTGCTCTCTTTTAATTGTACAGCCTGGCCAGAAATCACCGCGTCTTCTGCTTCTGGTTCAGTAGGTTTTTTGCTACAAAACACAAACAATATTGTAGCCGACAATAAAAGAATGGTGAAAAAGCGGACTTTATTGATTTTCATAGCTTGCCTCCCTGTGATAAATATGTAATTAATTATGTGAATTGTTTAGGATGGCTTTAATTTGCTTCTGTTGATGATCTCACTCTAAAACCCTGCCATTTCAATGATGTTTTAAAAGCATGAAACCGTGCTTAAGAAACAACCTGTTCTGTTTGCATAATGACCAGCTAAATACTCCTATTTTTGATTTGACTAATTGATGTATTGATAAAAATATTTACTTAAAAAGCAAAGTGGGTAGCAGAACATCTTCGCAGAAAAACGCTAAAAAATCATATTAAGTGTATGACAAGCATAAAAGAATATAACTTCTAACCAAAAAAAAGTCAAGCTAAAAAAGGCGAAATTAAAAATAATATTGTTGATGATGTTTGGGAGGGTATTGGACAGCAGAACAAAAGAATAATTTAACGAAAACTTTTCAAGAGGAAACAAAAAATTTGCAAAAAGGGTGATTGCTGCTAAAACAACGAATGGGAAATGGGATAAAAACAGTTAAAATGA